>JAUVUS010000106.1 GCA_030600865.1 Bacteroidales bacterium
ATATCCAGAAAACAAACTTCTGGATATCTGCACCTTATTAAAAATTTAATAAGAAAAACGGGTGCAAATCTAATTAATTATTTCAAAAAATCCATAAATCAATATCCAGAAAACAAACTTCTGGATATCTGCACCTTATTAAAAATTTAATAAGAAAAACGGGTGCAAATCTAATTAATTATTTCAAACAACAATTAAATCGGGTACAAGTTTTTGACAAATAGCAAAAAACTGATGATGAGTTTATTAACAATTTTTGGAATAATTTGCAGGAAAGTATAAAAAAACCACTACTTTGAACTAAGTAGTGGTTGTTGAAAACTTTATATTTTTTTAGAAGAAAATTCCCAAAGAAGCTACGAATTGACTATTTCTTGAATCAAAATCTAATGTTTCATTGCCTATCTTAACTCCATTGGCTAATTTGCTAAGATTTCCTTCGTATTTTACATCAATTGTAAGCTTTTTACCTATGTCCAAACCTACACCCACCTGATAACCCCAGGTTGCTCCATTGAATTCTTCTTCGTAATCCATTCCCATGAATCCGTCTAATGAAGGATCTGTACTAAGTACTATAGTTCCTACAGGGCCTGCCTGAATACGTGCCGGGCCAAATTTATAACCAAGCATTATCGGAAAATCAATTTGTCTGAATTTTTGATCTCTAATTTCAGAAACTACTTCTGTTCCTCCTAAAAGAGATGTTACTTCAACTTCTCCACTTGCAGATGTAAAAAGCAATTCTGGCTGAACATATAATTTAGCAATTGTAATTCTACTAAAAATTCCACCCTGAAATCCTACTTTTGCGTTTTTCCCTTTAACAACTAATTCATCAAAATCAGTCTGATCAGTAATCGAAATAACTTCATCAACTTTTATGCTTGTTGAAGTTATACCCGCTTTAACACCAAATTTAATTTGAGCATTTGAAACAATGCTAAATGGTATTATTAATAGTGCAATTAAAATTAATCGTTTCATATCATGTTTTTTTAGTTAGTGAATCAAATATTTTCAAAAATCATTCCAGAAAATGTAAAAATAGATAATAAACTAAAATTTACTAAAAAAAGGGTAAAGAAAATATTCCTTCACCCCTTTATATTTATAGGTTTTAATTAAGTTTATCTTAATGAACGTGTCCGTGTTCTATTTCTTCTTTAGTTGCTTCGCGAACCTCTATAATATTACCTGTAAAATGCAAATCGTCACCTGCCAATGGATGATTAAAATCAATAATTACTGATTCTTCCTTAACTTCTACTATAACACCATTAAACTTCTGACCTTCGTCATTTTGCATTGGAATAACATTACCTTCAGCTAATAATCCTTCTTCAATATTGCCATCAACTTCGAAAGTATTTTTTGGTAAATCCATGAGGGCATCTTCAGTAGCCTGACCATAGGCATCATCGCTTTTTAATGTGAACTCAAATTTTTCGTTTGCTTTTAAACCATTCAAATTTTCTTCGAACTTAGGAAGCATTGAACCGGCACCATATAAAAATACGAAAGGTTTATCTTCTTTAACTGTTTCTATAATATCACCTTCGCTATTATCAACTTTTAACTGATAAACCAAGGTTACTACTTTTTCGTTTGAAATTGTCATAAATTTTTATTTTGAATTAATATATTACCACAAAGAAAGATTTTAATTATTAGAATAGCAAAATAATATATGTTTAGCAATCATTTAAGTAATTAGATTTTGTAATTTTATTTAATCTTATCTATTTCAATAATGAAAAAAGATATTCAGCAAAAAATTAGTAAGTTAATTATATATTATTTTTCAGGTACAGGTAATACCAGAAACGTAACATACTGGATTGAAGACATAGCACATAAATATAAAATTGAAACTCAAATTATTGATATCAGTAAGCTTACAAGCAGAAAAGAAATAACAATTCCTGATAATGCTTTAATTGGGTTTTGTTCTCCAACACACGGCTTTAACTTTCCCCCGATTATGTTTCATTTCCTGCTAAGATTTCCCAGGTCAAAAAAAAATAAAGTTTTTATTATAAATACAAGAGCAGGGTTAAAAGCAGGAAAGTTTTTTATACCCGGGTTAAGTGGAATGGCGCAATATTTTTCTGCACTAATATTGATATTAAAAGGATTCAAGATTATTGGAATGCATCCGATTGATTTACCTTCTAACTGGATTTCATTTCATCCGGGAATCAAACCTAAAGTTGTAGAATCTATCTATAGAAAACGAAAAAGAGAAACTGAAAGATTTGCTTTAAATTTGATTAATAATCATAAGGATTTCAAGGGGTTAAGAACTCTTTTAATTGATTTATTGATTTCTCCTATTGCGTTTTTATATTACATTATTGGTAGATTTATTTTAGCCAAATCATTTTATGCTTCAAAAGATTGCACCAATTGTGGTTTGTGTATTAAAGAATGCCCTTTGCAAGCAATAAAAATTGTCGATAGCAGGCCATTTTGGACATATAAATGCGAGAGCTGCATGCAATGCATGAATATTTGTCCCGAACGTTCCATTGAAACAGCACATGGTTATGTGTTTGCCATATATTATTTAATTACGTCTTTTCTCATTGTAAAAATCTATAAATTATTACAAATTAACCGGTTTCTCGATAATATTTTCCCGGAGTGGTTAAGTGATATATTACTTTTTTTTATTGATTCCGCATTAATTGTTCTGTTATTTATTGCCTTTTACCGGATTTTCCATTATTTACTAAAGTTTCGATTTTTTGAGCGTATTATTGTATACACATCATTAACAAAATGGAAGTTTTGGAGAAGATATATGGCTCCAAAAGAATATTAGAACTTTTTGTTAACTTTTTCTATTTAAGTAAAATACATTAAATTTATATTTTTAAGGTATTTTGGAAAAAAGATACGATAACTTACAAAATATATAGTTATGAGAACTACAATACCTAAAGTACTCCTTCTTTTAATGTTTATTTTCCTATTTGCTGGAAATATAAAAGCACAAGAAAGAGATAGTTTGTTAAATTTACTTGAAAAACACAAATTAGAAGATACTACACGGGTTAATTTACTGAATGAAACTTCTTATTATTACTGGTTTGAACGTAGAAGTAGAATTCCCCTTGTAAAGGAGGCCTTAGTTCTTTCTGAAAAATTAAAGTATACAAAAGGAATACTGGAAAGTAAATTTTTATACGTCATTTATTTAATACAAATAAACAAACCAGACTCTGCAAAAATATTAATGGGTGAAATGTATGATTTGTCAGTTTATGAAAATTATAAGTATGGTATTTGTTTAAGTCATTTAAGCTTTTTATATTATTATTATGGTTTAGGTGATTATGATTTGGTTCTCGAATATTATGAAAAGATAAGTTCCGAATGTATTGAATTACATGACAAATTTATTTTTATAAATTCTAATCAAGAAGCTGGCAAAACTTATGTTATGATGGGCGATACTGTTAAGGCAAAGGAATGCATGAAAAAAGCAGAACCCTATTTTGACGAGTTGGAAAATAATGGACAGAAATCCTGGCTTTTATATTATAGATCTACTTATTTCAAAAATATCTTTAAATATTCTAAAAGATACAATGAAACCTATGACAAGCTTTTGCAATTAGTAAAAAAGATGGATGATAAGCAAGCAGAAGCGTATATCATTTACAGGTTGGATGCAAGAGAAAATCTTGGAAAAAACCATTCTAAAGCATTGGAAAGTGCATACCACGTATTAGAATTATACCAGGAATTAGACGATACCTTGAAAACAGCTAATACAAGTGCTTTTATAGCCTATCTTTTTATTCTATTAAATGATGTTGAAAAATCAAAGTATTATTCGTTTTATAGTTTAAGACTCCATAAATTATTAAATAATAAACGGGGCATTACAAACAGTCTTATTGATCTTGGATTCGCTTATATTGAACAAGATAGCCTTGAAAAAGCACATGATTATTTCTCAGAAGGTCTTAATTTAAGTATTGAAATAAATCATAATCATTTTAGAGTTTGGAGTTATATCGGCCTATCCCTTCTTGCCGATAAACAAAACGAGCTAGATAAAGCAGATGAATATTATAAAAAAATATTGCAATATAAGTCCGCAACGGGTACAGTTGAAATAGCGCATGCTTATGCCCAATTAGCAAATCATTATATTTTAAAACAGGATTATAAGAATGCGAAACATTATGCAGATTCCTCATATCTTTTATCACAAGAAATAAATAATATCAGTGTAATTATTGAATCCTCTGAAGTGCTTTACAAAATTTATTCCTATAAAGAGAAGTACGATTTAGCCTACAAATATTTACTTTTAAACCATCAATTAAGCGATAGTATAAAAGCAAACGAGGCCAAAGAACTGGCTATGGTTTACGATTTTGAACAAACAAATAATCTAAAGAGAATTGAACAAGAAAAAAAAGATATAATAAAAGAAAAGGAATTAAAACAACAAAAAACCTTACGTAACTTTTTTATTGCAGGCTTTGCAATCGTCTTCTTGCTAAGTATTGTAATCTTTAGAAATTATCGACAAAAGAATAAAGCAAATAAACTTCTGAAAGAACAAAGAAATGAAATTCAAGAAATAAACGAAGAATTAAACTCAAGAAATGAAGAGATTTTAACACAAAGAGATACTGTTGTAAAACAAAAAGAGGAAATTGAAATTCAAAGCAAAGAATTAACGGATAGTATACAATACGCAAAACGTATACAAACGGCCATATTGCCACCCGAAACTTATATTAATGAATTATTGCACGAATACTTTATTTTTTATAAGCCCAGAGATATTGTAAGCGGTGATTTTTATTGGGTTAAACAAATAAACCAATATATTATTATTGCTGCTGCTGATTGCACCGGGCATGGTGTTCCCGGAGCATTTATGAGTATGCTGGGGATTTCATTTTTAAATGAAATTGTTCAACGCAGGGAAATAACACAAGCAAATCAAATACTAAATGAATTAAGAAGGCAAATAAAACATTCTTTAAGGCAACGTGGGCAAACTGAAGACTCAAAAGACGGTATGGATATAGCATTAATAACTCTAGATACAAAAACAAATATATTGCAATATTCAGGTGCATTTAATCCTTTATACTTATTTAAAGATAAAGACGGATCTGTTGAATTTATTGAAATACAAGCTGACAGAATGCCCGTTGGAATTCATTTAGGAAAAGAAAAGTCATTTACAAATCAAGAAATTAAATTAGAGATTGGCGATACTTTATATATATTCTCAGATGGTTATCAGGATCAATTAGGCGGACCAAAAGGTAAGAAATTTATGAGAAAAAATTTCCAGAATTTGTTATCTGATATTCAGGATAAATCTATGACCGATCAAAGAAATATACTTGAAAACAATATTACAAGTTGGATGCAGGATTATGAACAGATTGATGACATTCTGGTTATGGGAATTCGTATAAATTAATACGATTCCTTTTTTTAGAAGAATTTTAAAATAAAAAAAGCAGCAGGCCTGTAAGCCGGGTTCTGTTTCCGCGAACGGAATTCCATCATTTATCTAAGCAACCTACCCCCCGGCATCGAACGAGCAGCTCTTAATTGCCGGTATACATGGTCTTGCAACCCAAAAGACAGACAGCAACCGATATCAATATCGGAACTGGTGAGCTCTTACCTCACCTTCTCACCCTTACTCCGACGAATCGGAGTGGTTATTTTCTTCTCTGTTACTATACCCTCACGAATATCTCTCCTTTCGAGAGTTTGGTACTCTTTGTTGCCCGGACTTTCCTCTTTGTAAAACAAAGCGATGAAACAGCCTACTGCACTGCAAATTTAATTTTTAATCATCTAATTAAAAGATTATTACATTTATTTTTAAAATTCATACTAGAATTGCATACTTCGACAAGCTCAGTATGACATAATTTTATGATAAAATCAAACAGTTAATAAACTAAGTTCTCTATACTTTTATCTTGATACTTGATACTTTAATCTTTGTACTTTATACTTTTATCTTTATACTTTTTACTTAATTATAACCATCGTAGCACCGTATCCATATTCCTTAAATGAAGCATCCTGATACCGCAATTTAGGATATTTCCTGTCAAGTGTTTTTAGAACTTCGTGCTTTAGTTTGCCGTTACCAATTCCGTGAATAAAAACCATTCTTCTGGTTCCAGCAATAATTCCGCCATCCAGAGCAGTTGTAAAACGGCTCATTTGAATATCCAGTATTTCTGCATTAGATAAATTGCTATGATTATCAACAAGCTCATGTATATGTAAATCAACTTCTTCTATTTCTTGATTTTCCCCACTCTTACTACTCTTGAATTGTTTTTTAGGTTCAATTCTCTCTTTTTCCTTAATGGCTTTTTCAATATCTGAATCTGAAATATGATCGGCCAGATTAATTTCTTCAGCGTTTAGTTCATAAATAAAGGCATTTTCGTTAAAAAAATCATTTTCAATAAATGTGTTTTGCTTAAAGAACCTTGTAGGTTTTACATTCCATGTTTTATTAACCGGATTTAAAAGATAATAATTTCCTTTTCTGAAAAATATTAGCTGAAAGTTGATCTCTTCAAAATCAGTCAGGTCTTCTCTTTTTATTGTTTCTAAGATTACTTTTGTATTATCTTCTAAATTACCATAAGCAAAAAGCGATTGAAATTCATTTTCTGTTTTCGATATTGAATACAGAATTCTAAAATTACTATCATTAATTAAGTAAACATCTAAATCAGAACTCACCATATCCTTTTGATCTTTTGGAACTAAAGCAAAGTAGACATTTGCTTTATTATCTGTATTTAAACCGTCTTCTTCCAAATCATCTTCTTCAGCAACATTATTTTGTTGATTTGAGCTTACAAGATTATTGTCAGAACCTTCTTTTTCATCATCATTAAACACATAGTCGCCTTCCACTTTTAAAAGTTCGTTTATTAAAACGGGGACTTCAAATCCATCATCATTTAATACAAGAACTATTTTCTCATCCTGAAACCGAACTATAACACCCTGTCCCACATCATTTAAAAACTTTACACGATCACCTTTTCTAAAATTCATTCTAATTTTATTTTAAATTTTTATCCTGACAAAATTAGTTATTTTTGCACTTCGAAAAGGATAAATATGACTATAAATCCGGAAAATATAAGAATTGAAGATTATTCGTATGAATTGCCTGATGATCGAATTGCTAAATATCCCTTAGAGCAAAGAGATCAGTCACAATTGTTGGTTTATAACCATGGTGAAATTAGTAAAGATCAATTTCTAAATATAGATCAATACTTTGATTCGGATACTACTTGTGTTTTTAATAATACAAAGGTAATTCAGGCGCGATTAAAATTCTATAAAGAAACCGGAGCGCAGATTGAAATTTTTTGCCTGGAACCAATTGAACCTTCTGATTATGTTCTGGCTTTTCAGCAAAACGAAAAGATCACTTGGAAATGTATAGTTGGAAATCTAAAAAAGTGGAAAGATCAGGATTTAAGAAAAAGTATTTCAATAAATAATACAGAAATTGAACTAAAAGCTTCAAAAGTTTCAGGCGAAGGTAATGCTCAGATTATCGAATTTTCATGGAACAATAAAAATTATACTTTTAGCGAAATACTTGAAAACATTGGTCTTACTCCTATC
>JAUVUS010000175.1 GCA_030600865.1 Bacteroidales bacterium
TACTCCCTGTTCTAATAGTAATTTTTTATGGCGGTTTTTTGCCATCTATTAGTCTTTTTTATTATACCAGATCAGCAGTATTTTTTATTGCTATTCTTGCTGCATTTGGTTTATTTCTTATATCGTATGAAGGCTATAAACCAAAAGAAAAGGAAAAAGGATTTAGCGACAACTTTATAACTCATGTGGCTGGCTTTGCGATATTAATTGTTGTGTTAGTTCCAACTGCCTGCTTAGAAACGGCTCTTAAGATTTGTAATGTATGTATCTCAGGAAAATTTTGTTTATTCGGTCATGACATTGAAAATATTAATTATTTGCATCTTATAAGTGCAGCAATATTTTTCTTTGCTATGGGATATATGTCGATAATTAATTTTACAAGAGGGAACGATAAAAAATACCACTTTATGTATAAATTCTGTGGGTATACTATATGGTTTTCAATACTACTATTAGCGATTGAATTTATTATCAGGTTATCTGGTGGAAAGGGCTATGTTACAGTTTACGATGTATTTATTCTTGAAACGGTAATGGTTGTGGCTTTTGCTATATCGTGGTTACTTAAAGGTAGAACTATAGAATATATCATTGAATTAAAAAATAGTTCATTAAAGTTTTTAAGATTAAAAAAGGCTTAGTTGACTAATAAATAAGTTTTTGCCCAGCTAGCGTATGTTACAAACCTAAGCTGGTAGGGCGAAAGCTTTAATTAGCTATTGTTTAATTATTTAACTGAATACACAAAAACAGAGAACAACACAGGGAATAAAGCAAAATATTATTTTGATACAAAATAGCGTAGTTTTAAAATAAAATATTAACTTAAAATCATAGCAATATGAGTAATACACCTACTTTAACAATAAAAGGTAAATCAGGGACTTCTTATACTTTTTATATATACGAGTTACCAGTGAGTTTCAAAGCTGTTGGTGGAGTTTATTTATTTACAAAAAAATTATCTAATGGAAGTCATGAGTACACATATTTAGGAATAACTAAAGATTTATCCGAGAGATTTGATGACCATCATAAAGCGGCGTGTATAAAGAAAAATGGGGCAACATATTTATGCGCTTTTACAAAGAGCTCTGAAGAAAAAAGAAAGTTTATCGAAAAGGATATAATGGCTGTTATCTCAACAAAATGTAATGATCAACTAAACTAAAAATAAATGGAAATATAGTTTTAAGATAAATAAGTATTAACTCTTAAATTAAAGATTATGGCAAAATATGATGAAATATCAGATTTTTTAATTGAGCAATTTGATCTTGATCCAGACATTTTTGAGATTAACTTTGAAAATCAAACTCCTATTTATGAAGATATTAGGATTAGAAGTTTTCAAGAGCATGGACTGAATGATCCATATTTTAGATCGTATTACTACAAAGACAACATTGAGCAAGGATGGGAAAGCATTGTGCTAAATATGAACCGAGTTCATATTTCTGAAGTTTTTACACGTATTAATGAATTTTTGAATAACAATAATAATGAATTGATTGATTTAATTTCTTTCAATGACGCTCTAGAAGATAATTCTGAATTTCAATTTGATTTTACAGATGATAGAATCGTATACCTAGTTGGTAGAGTTAGTCAAAATGAAGTATTTATTGATATTGCACGAACTAAAGAATAATAAAGATGAAACGAACTCAAGCAAAAAGAACTTTTATATTATTAATCTACATTATAATTCTATTTGGTCTAAACTATTTAGCCTTTGACACTTTATTACCTGCAAAAGATTTTAAGGGCTTGTGGTTTTACACAGGAATAGCCAGTATATTATTAGGAAATCTATTAGTAACTCCATTTTACACAAAACCTGTTGATGCTATTTCTTACTCAGTTGTTAGTATAGTAGCCATTTTTCTGGTCAACGATTGGGAAAAATGGCAAATGGTTGATAAAACAATTTATATTATAGCTTTATCTATTCAAGCAATTGTAATATTATCATCGTTCACTGCAATCATTACAAAGGATAGTGATAAAACCATTGGTCAAAAAATCTCTAAGACCTGTATGATTTTTTCTACATTCATTGGAAATCAGAGAATTGTATTTAGCGTTGTAATTTTATATGCATTGATTGTATTTCACAGAACGGAAGTTTTGGAAATGTTTTATATAACTCTTGCTTGGGTAGTAACAGTAGTTGTTGAGCCTGACAAGCATATTTTCAATTTATTCGAAAGAATTTCTAATGTTTGGAAAGTCAAAAATCAATTAAACAAGTTAGGGTTTATTTCTGCATATCAGTTGCCAGGGATGATTTTGGTAAATCAACCTGAGGATGCATATACTAAATTTGGAACAGTATTGGCTTATAAAGATTCTCATGCCTCAATTAAAACTGGAATTGCTTTAAATTACGTTGGAAGAAATGAGCAACTTCTTCTACGGGCAATTGAATTTGACAGCACTCCTGCGGCAATTGAAATGGTCAAAGAATCAACTCATTTCATTGGTTCAAATTCGGTTACTTTATTTGATTATTATGAAACTAATCCTAAAGAAAAAGAAAAAGTATCGATTTTAAATAATATTGATGATCTTATAGGAATTGTTGATGAACAGACAAGTGTAGAAAGATTATGCTTTGAAGTGATTAAAGATGAGGAAATTGAAGAAGGAAGACTTGTTGAAGTCCAAATAAATAATCAGCTTGTACTTTATCAGATTATTGATGGTTTAACAAAGGAAGATGTTGTAATTCATAAAAATAAGTATGGTTATGCTAGAGCAACTGCAACTAAAATTGGTATTTGGGATAATGAAAAAAGAAAATTTAAACCTGCAAAATGGTTGCCCCAAATCAATACTCCAGTTTTTTTAATGAAAACAACTAATTATATTCCTAAAGTTGATACAATTGGACATTTCCCCAAAACAAACTATACAGTTGGTATAAAAGATATAAATAATTTGGTAACACATAACACTGCGATTCTTGGCATCTTAGGAATAGGAAAATCAATGTTGTCAATTGAGTTAGTTGAAAGAATGATCGCTGAAAAAATAAAAGTCATTTGCATTGATTTAACTGATCAATATACTATAGAACTTTGTGATTTTCATGATGAAGATTGGTCTTTAAAAAGTTACAAAAACATAATTGAAGCAGGGGAAAATGATATTGATGTTTTTGATGATAACCCAGAGCAAGGTGGAAGTATTAATAATTTAACTGAAGCAATTGAAGCGGATTTAAATGATTTCTTTTATAATGATGAAGTACATTATTTGAAAATTTATAATCCAATGCAGTTCATCGCAAGCAAACAATTATCAGATCCAAAATCATATAAATCTGGTCCAGGGAGAGATGATTGGGAAAGGTCAGCTTCATTATGGGATGTTACACCAGTAGAAGTGACAAGTA
The DNA here is from genome assembly GCA_030600865.1 of Bacteroidales bacterium. Classification (GTDB taxonomy): domain Bacteria; phylum Bacteroidota; class Bacteroidia; order Bacteroidales; family UBA12077; genus UBA12077. Next base: position 3,404 of record JAUVUS010000175.1, read on the forward strand.
TAATATCTGAAGTATCATTAAGACTAGTACAAGATAAAACTTTTGAGAAAGCAAGAGCTTGTTTGATTTTTGAGGAAGCACATTCATTAATACCAGAATGGTCAAGCGCAGCAGTTGAGGGAGATAAGGCTGCAACTAACAGAACTTCAAGAGCAATACTTCAAGGAAGAAAGTATGGATTGGGATGCCTATTAATTACTCAGCGAACAGCAAATGTTACTAAAACTATTCTTAATCAATGCAATTCGATATTTGCAATGAGAACTTTTGATGAAACAGGTAAAAACTTTATTGCTAATTATATTGGTTCTGAATATTCAAATAAACTATCAACATTAAAAGAAAGACAGGCTGTTTTCTATGGTAAGGCTTCAACTTGTGAAAATCCCGTGTTACTTAGATTAAATGATAGAGATGATTTTACAAAAGTATTTCGTGAAGAATTTCCACCTGCTGAAATTCCTAAAGTAGATGTTCTTAAAATTGAGGAAACTAAGGAAGTTAAAAAAGAACCGGAGGAAAATGATGATTTGCCATTTTAAATAAAACCCCTCATGACGCAAGCGTCTTTCGCTTGTGCTTTTAAATTAAAATATAAACTAAAAACTCGCTCGCGTTTATAACGCGTGCCATGCCCAGCTAGGCGTAGTTTGCAACTGATTATAAATAAACCTAATTTATTAAGCTTAAAACCCTAAAAAAATGAGAAGAATTATTTTGCCTGCAATTAAAGTAATTAATTTGAATTGCAAACAACTTATAGTGTGAGGTATTTTTCGTAAATTTGGTAATGATTATTAAAACGGGAATAAAAATGAATAGATTACTAACAACATTAATAATAGCAATAGTTTTTTTTGCTTGTCAGCCTGAAGGGCGAATTTTTGCAGAACACCAGGAATTATCTCCTGGCCTGGAATGGTTAAAGAAAGATACACGGGAATTTAAAGTTCCGGTTAATGACAATAATCTTGTATACAATATGAGCTTGTCATTTCGATATATAAATGGTTTTGAGCATTCGTTTGTAAAAGTAAAAATAACCGAAACCAGTCCGGGTGGTATTGAAGTGGTAAAAGAATATGATTTAAAAGTGCGGGAAGACAACGGCGATTATATAGGAGAGGTAGCTTATGAGATTTGGGATAGTGAGCACATGATAGAACCAAACATAAAATATAAAGAAACAGGCACGTACACCTATGTAATTGAGCACAATATGCCTGACGATCCGTTAAGTTATGCCATGGAAATAGGTGTAATTCTGGATAATGTAAGATAACCCCAATTGCAAGTGCCTTTCGCTTGTGCTTTATAGGTAGAGTCCCAGCTCGGGCGGACATATTGTCCGGGCGTTTAAATTCCATTTACTCTACCAATAATAAAATAAGATGATAATTAGAATTAGATTAAAATGCGTAATATTGTTACTGAATATAAGAGCTAGCCTCTGTGTTGAAATAACGTAAAACAAACATAAAAAACATATAATTATGGCAAAAGGTCAAGACTCAAAGAAAAATGTAAAAAAAGTAGCTGCTAAATCTGCAAAAGAGAAAAAAGCAGAAAAGAGAGAAAAGAAAGCGAATAAAAGGGGTTAATTCCTGAATTCATATTATAAATATCTCAGTTCAGCGTAGCGTTTTCGCTACGTTGTTTTTGTTAACTTTGATATAATGCAAGAATATGAAAAAGATTTTTATCTATATTACCCCAGCTCGCGCGCGTCATGCCTTTGGCAGATAAATTTACTCGCTAGCTCGTGAGATCGTTTCACTAAGTTATAACGCGTGCAACAAAGCAGGCCCAGTTTGGCGTAGCCTGCCTGTCGCCTGCCTGACCTGTCCGTCCGGCAGGCGGGCGGCAGTCAGGGTAGACAGGCGTTTTTGCACGTCGTATTTAAAAAAATATTATGGTAATAGATAAAATTAAAAATTCAGAACTATACGAAAGTTTGCATCCGAGATTTGCTAAAGCATTTGCATTCATAAGTAAAACCGATTTTTCAAAATTAGACGATGGTAAATATGAAATTGAAAATGATGACATTTTCGCTATAGTTCAGGAATACAATACTAAAGATAAAAAGGAAGCTAAACTTGAAGCTCATCGTAAATATATTGATATCCAATATATTCATTCCGGCGTTGAATTAATTGGAGTTGCAGCTTTAAATAATCAAATTCCTATTACTGATGATACCGAAAAAGACCTTGCTTTTTACGAAGGTGATGCATCATTCATAAAACTTGAAGCAGGGATGTTTGCCATATTTTTCCCGGACGATCTTCATATGCCTGGAATAAAATTGACCCAATCAACTAAAGTAAAAAAAGTAGTAATAAAAGTAAGAGTGTAGTTTTTAAATTATGCTCCTTGCCCCCGCTAGTGCGGACACAATGTCATTAAGTTAGTATATAATAGTTTGAAA
>JAUVUS010000001.1 GCA_030600865.1 Bacteroidales bacterium
GCTTATTCAGCAATAATTTCGAATTCGATTTCTACATTAACTTCTTTATGTAATTTAATTGATGCAGTGTATTTTCCAACTTCTTTAATCTGATATTCAGGTATAGAAATGTTTTTTCTTTCAATTTTATATCTTTCTACTTTCAATTCTGCTGCAATTTGAATAGTGTTTACAGAACCAAATATTTTACCTGTTGAACTTGTTTTAGCACCAATTGACAATGTTACTTTTTCAAGTTTTTTAGCAATTTCCAGAGCTTCATTTTTAATTTTTTCTTCCTTATGAGCTCTTTGTCTGACATTTTCTTCGTGCATTTTTTTAGCCGAAGGAGTTGCCAGAGTTGCTAATCCTTTAGGGATTAAATAGTTTCTTCCGTAACCGTTCTTTACAGTTACAATATCGTTTTTATGACCAACGTCTTGTATATCTTGTTTTAAAATGACTTCCATTTTATTTCCTCCGTATTGTTATTTTAACATATCAGTAACATATGGCAATAAAGCTAAATGACGCGCTCTTTTTATTGCTTTAGCAACTTTTCTTTGATACTTTAAAGATGTTCCAGTGATTCTTCTGGGTAAAATTTTACCTTGTTCGTTTAAAAATTTCTTTAAGAATTCAGGATCTTTATAATCGATATACTTAATCTTGTTCTTTTTGAAACGACAGTATTTCTTCTTCTTAATTTCTACGGTTGGGGGTGTTAGATATCTTATCTCTGATTGATTTTGTGCCATGGCTTATTCCTCCGCTTTAGTTACTTTTTTACTTTTTTTCTTAATGCTGTATGCAACAGCGTATTTATCCATCTTGAATGTTAAGAAACGGATGATTCTTTCATCACGTCGGTATTCAGTTTCAAGTTTTTGGATAACATCACCTTCAGCTTTAAATTCAATTAAATAGTAAAATCCAGTTGATTTTTTTTGAATAGGATAAGCTAATTTCTTTAATCCCCAGTTTTCTTCGTGGTCTATCTCTGCACCACCATCTTTTAAAATTCCTAAGAATTTATCAACCGCTTCCTTCATCTGACCTTCAGACAAAACGGGAGTTGTAATGAAAACGGTTTCGTAATGATTCATCATAATTTAAAATTTTAATTATTTAATTAACGAGCCGCAAAATTAGAATAATTTTTATTTAATACAAAACAAATTACAAGTAAATGAATTCAATAGGTTTAAATATTTGCGGAACAAAAATTGTGAATAAAAAATTATAAGGCTTTTAAAAGATTTTAATCTAAATTACTCAAAATTTTTACCTTTGTAGTTCAATTTACATTTAATCAATCTTTATGGAAAATTTTATTGTTTCTGCAAGAAAATACAGGCCGTCAACATTTCAATCTGTTGTTGGGCAAGCTTCAATTACAACCACGTTAAAGAACGCCATAAAGAATAATCATCTTGCTCAGGCTTATTTATTTTGTGGACCAAGAGGAGTTGGAAAAACTACTTGTGCCAGAATATTTGCAAAAACAATAAACTGTAAAAATCTTGACGAAAATGTTGAGCCTTGTAATAATTGTGAGTCATGTGAATCTTTTAGTCAAAACAGATCATACAATATTCATGAGTTGGATGCGGCATCGAATAACTCAGTAGAGGATATTCGAAATCTTATAGAACAAGTCAGAATACCTCCTCAGGTTGGGAAATATAGTATATACATTATTGATGAGGTTCATATGTTGTCATCACAGGCATTTAATGCTTTTCTTAAAACACTGGAAGAGCCACCGGCTCATGCAATATTTATTTTAGCTACAACTGAAAAACATAAAATTATTCCTACCATTTTATCGAGATGTCAGATTTTTGATTTTAATAGAATAAAAGTTGATGATACTGTTGATTATCTCGAATATATAGCTAAAAATGAAAATATAACTTATGAGCTTGATGCATTGAACATAATTGCTCAGAAAGCTGATGGAGCAATGCGCGACGCATTATCAATTTTCGATCAGGTGGTTAGTTTTTCTGGTAATAATATTACATATCAAAGTGTTATTGAGAATCTTAATGTTCTTGATTACGATTATTATTTCAAAATAACTGATGCTTTCCTGAAAAACGGTATTTCAGAAACTCTATTGATCTTTAATGAAATTATAGAAAAAGGATTTGATGCACATCATTTTATAAATGGATTAAGCGAGCATTTAAGAAATTTGCTTGTTTGTCGCGATGAAGTGACTTTGCAGCTTCTTGAAGTAGGAGCAAATATCCGTGAACGATATAAAGAACAAACGAGAACCTGTACTCCTGAATTTTTGTTTTCCACGCTTGAAATATCCAACAAATGCGATGTTTCATATCGATTAAGTAAAAATAAACGTTTGCATGTTGAACTAAGCCTAATTGAGTTGTGTAATATTACTTCCGAAAAAAAAAACTTTAATCAATTAGAATTAAAAGAAGATACAGTTAAAACAAAAGCTAATAAGGATATTGTAGAGAAAAATATTGAACAAGCAACAGAAGAAAAGAAGCCCGAGGAGAAAAAAGCAAAGCCTGTAATTGTTAATAAACCTAAATCTTTTTCTACTTTTTCAATAAAAGAGAAATTAGACCAAACTTCCAAACCCAATATTGTTGAGGAACCTGAGCCTACAGAAAAAAGTGAAAAATTAAATGAGAAATTTAATAATGATTTTACCGAAAAAGATCTTATAGACAAATGGCATCAATTCTCGGATAAGATAGGAGATAAACCCAGAATATTTAACACCTTAACTTCCAAAGATCCTAAACTTGAAGAAAATCATGTTGTCAGTTTTTTAATTGATAATAATTTACAAAAGGAAAAAATTAATGAAATTCGAAATGAATTGTTATCTTTTTTAAAAACAGAATTGAAAAATTCGATTATTGATTTAAAATTAGTTATTACTGATTTGGAAGAGAAAAATAATAAATTGTATACATCTGAAGATAAATTCAAACACATGCTTTCTAAAAATGAAGATCTGAATAAATTAAAGCAGGAGTTTAATTTAGATTTAGAATGATTTAACAATTTATGGTTAGTTTTGTAATTAAGAATGAATTTGATAATTAACTAAAACAAAAAATATTATGTTAGCAAAGAAAGTTGAGAAGATTTTAAATGAACAAATTGTAAAAGAAGGATATTCTTCTAATTTATACTTAGCAATGGCTTCCTGGGCTGATACAGAAGGTTATGCAGGAATTGCAAAATGGTTATTTGCCCAGGCCGAAGAGGAATTAATGCATATGATGAAGTTCGTTCATTTTATTAATGAACGTGGCGGACATGCAATTGTTCCGGCATTTGAACAACCTCCCGCAAAATTTGAAGGTATTAAAAAATTATTTAATCAGGTTCTTGAACACGAGCAATATATTTCCGGGTCTATCAATGATATCGTTGCTCTTGTTATAAAAGAAAATGATTACGCAACTCATAACTGGATTCAATGGTTTGTAACGGAACAAATCGAAGAAGAATCATCTGTTCAAAATATTATTGATAAGCTAAATTTATTGGGTGATAAAAACATGTATATGTTCGATCGTGATATTATGAGTATAAGAGAATCTGGAGAATAAGAGAAATTCGGAATTTGTGATAAAGAAAAGCCCCGTAAATCGGGGCTTTTTCATTTTGGTTTATTTATGAATTAAATATGTTTTTTGATTTGAATCATGCATACTTTTTCTTGTAAAATATTACATTTGTAGATTAATCTGAATTAAAATCTTAAACGATATAAATAATGAGTTTTATAAATAATGTTTTAACTAAATTTTTTGGCAATAAATCAGAGAGAGATCTAAAAGAAGTTACTCCAACCCTTGAAAAAATCAAGGAGGAGTATGAAAATATTGTCCCTTTATCGAACGATGATTTACGACTGAAGACGAAAGAAGTAAAAAAGGAAATCGAAAATTATATAAAAGAAGAAACTGAGAAAATAAAAACTCTTAAAGATAAAGCAGAAAGTGATGATGTAGATATTTTTGAAAAAGAAAATATTTATGATGAAATAGATGAAATTGAAAAAATAGTTGACGATAAACTTGAAGCTAAGTTGAATGATGTTTTACCAACAGTTTTTTCAATTGTTAAAGAAACAGCCCGTCGGTTTAAAGAGAATGAAGTTATTGAAGTTACATCAAATGATTTTGATAGAGATTTAGCAGCAGTTTATGAAAATGTAGAAATATCGGGAGATATCGCAAAATATCATAATTCCTGGCTGGCAGGAGGAACTGAAATAAAATGGGAAATGGTTCATTATGATGTTCAGTTAATTGGTGGTATTGTTTTGCATCAGGGAAGAATAGCGGAGATGGCTACTGGTGAAGGTAAAACATTGGTTGCAACCTTACCGGTATTCCTGAATGCATTGACTGGTCGCGGTATTCATATTGTAACTGTTAATGATTATCTCGCAAAACGTGACTCTGAATGGATGGGGCCAATTTTTCAATTTCATGGTTTATCAGTTGATTGTATCGATAAACACGAGCCAAACTCAGAATCGCGCCGAAAAGCATACCTTGCTGATGTTACATATGGTACAAATAACGAATTTGGGTTTGATTACCTGCGTGATAATATGGCAATCAATCCTGATGATTTGGTTCAAAGAAAACATAATTATGTGATTGTCGATGAGGTTGACTCAGTATTAATTGACGATGCCCGTACTCCTTTGATTATTTCCGGACCTATTCCAAAAGGTGATATACAGTTGTTTGATGAGCTAAAGCCCAAAGTTGAAATATTGATTGAAGCTCAGCGAAAATTAATGAACCAGGTTTTAGCTGAAGGCCGTAAAGAACTGAATGATAATAATAATGAAAAAGCAGGATTATTATTATTACAGGCATATAAGGGATTACCAAAAAGTAAAGCATTAATAAAATTATTATCAGAAGAAGGTAATAAATCTCTTATGTTTAAAACGGAAAACTTTTATATGCAGGATAATAGTAAGAACATGCATAAAGTTACCGATGATCTTTTCTTTATTAATGATGAAAAGCATAATTCAATTGAGATGACTGATAAAGGTATTGACCTTATCACATCAAAATCGGATGATCCAGCATTTTTTATTTTGCCTGATATAGGTTCTGAGATTGCCGAACTTGAAAAATCTAATTTAAAAGAATCTGAAAAATTATCTAAAAAAGATAAAATGCTTCAGGATTATGCAATTAAATCTGAACGTATTCATACTATTAACCAGTTACTTAAAGCATATGCATTGTTCGAAAAAGATGTTGAATATGTTTTAATGGACAATAAAGTTAAAATTGTTGATGAACAGACAGGCCGTATAATGGAAGGCCGTAGATATTCAGATGGTTTGCATCAGGCAATTGAAGCTAAGGAACGTGTTAAAGTTGAAGCAGCTACACAGACTTTTGCAACTATTACATTGCAGAACTATTTCAGAATGTATCATAAACTTTCGGGTATGACTGGTACGGCTGAAACAGAAGCAGGAGAATTATGGGATATTTATAAACTGGATGTTGTGGTTATTCCTACAAACAGGTCTATAGTGCGAAACGATGAAGAAGATTTAGTATATAAAACCAAGCGGGAAAAATACAATGCTGTTGCTAATGAAATTTCTGACTTAATTAATAATGGGCGTCCTGTACTTGTAGGTACAACTTCTGTTGAAATTTCGGAGTTATTAAGCAGGATGCTTAAGATCAAGGGAATTAAACATAACGTACTTAATGCTAAACTACACCAACGAGAAGCTGATATTGTTGCTGAAGCCGGTAAATCAAAAACAGTTACTATTGCTACTAACATGGCTGGTCGTGGAACAGATATTAAACTTACGCAAGAAGTTAAGGAAGCTGGTGGTTTAGCTATTGTTGGTACCGAACGTCATGAGTCACGTCGTGTTGACCGCCAGTTACGTGGTCGTGCCGGACGTCAGGGAGACCCTGGATCATCACAATTTTTTGCTTCTCTTGAAGATGAATTAATGCGTTTATTTGGCTCTGATAGAATTGCAGGAATTATGGACCGACTTGGATTAAAGGAAGGTGAAGTTATTCAGCATTCAATGATCTCAAAGTCGATTGAAAGAGCACAGAAAAAAGTTGAAGAAAATAACTTTGGTATTCGTAAACGATTATTGGAATACGATGATGTAATGAATTCGCAGCGTGAGGTTATTTACAGAAAACGCCGAAATGCTCTATATGGAGAACGGTTAAGTGTTGATATTGCCAACATGATGTCGGATGTATGTGAAAGTATTGTAGCAGAACATCAGGATAATGGAGATTTTGAAGGATTCAAATTTGAATTATTACGAACACTTTCTGTAGAATCTCCATTTACTGAAGAAAAATTTCTGAAGGAAAATGCAAATGAATTAAACGAAGAACTGTATAAACTGGTTTTAGAAACTTACAAGCGTAAAGAAGAAGCTATTGCTAAACAGGCGTATCCGGTAATTAAAGATGTATACGAAAAGAGCGGACATACTTATGAGAATATTGTTGTTCCTATTACCGATGGTGCTAAAACACTCCAGGTTATTACAAATCTTGAAAAATCATATAAAACCGAAGGGCGTGATTTAGTAAAATCATATCAAAAATCTGCTATATTAGCTCATATAGACGAATCGTGGAAAGAGCACTTGCGTGAGCTTGATGACCTGAAACAATCTGTTCAGGCTGCATCTTACGAACAAAAAGATCCATTATTGATTTATAAATTTGAATCGTTTGAGTTATTTAAAACTATGATTGATAAGGTTAATCGTGATGTTGTTGCAACTCTTGTAAAAGGATATATACCTATTCAGGATCCGGATAAAGTTCGTGAGGCACAGCAACGTCGTAGAACTGATTACAGTAATTTACAAACAAGCCGTCCGGATCAGGCAACAGGTGGAGACGAAGAAAAGAAACAAAAAACTCAACCTGTTAGAGTTGAGAAAAAAGTTGGTAGAAACGATCCTTGTCCTTGTGGTAGTGGTAAAAAATATAAAAATTGTCACGGTAGAGCACAAGCCGAAGCATAATTGTTAAACTAAATTAGTGATGAAAGCTGTTTGTTTTAAGCAGCTTTTTTTTATTTACTTGATATTGTATGATAAGCATGAAAAAGAGTTTTTCCCTTTTCTCCTTTAAATCCAAAAGTTTGATTTTTGCTTCCAAGTTGTGGCGAGATGGTTTAAAGAGTAATATTATTTAATCCTGCTTCCAGTGGAATACGTGCATAAGAAATGGAGTAGGGCAGTGTTTGCCAGTTTCGGGTATCGGCTTTTTCTGTAACAGTATTAATAATATTTATTAAAGTACCTAATCCTTCATCTTGCTCATCGGCGAGTGCCTCTAAAGCTTTTTTAGTAGCAAGCCGCATTATTGCAGATGCCATTTCACGAACCATCCTGTCTTTTAATGTTTTAAACGCAATATCATTAATATCTTGCATAAGTTCTAAATTATATAAGCCTGAACCTGTAATTAATTGGGCTTTGTTAAATAAAGGCGTTCGTTCGATATATTTTGGAAAGGCAATCCTGAAAAAACGTAATTCTTCGAATGCTTTTTTTTCTGTGCTGGTTTTATTGCCGATGTATAATGGAAAGGAAAGGTTGTGTTCGTCATTTACCATCGTAACATAACCTGTTTTCTGATTTGGAATTTTAACAAAATTTATTGATGTTTCCGTTTTATATGGACCAAAACCATTTAACCAGAAAAAGATCAACTCTCCATTTTCGTTAGGACGATAATTAAATTTAACATTAAATTTTTCTTCATAATAACTCACTTCATCATGAAATCCGGTTAAATATGCAGTTCTTAATATATCTTGTTTTAATTGTTCAGGTGTAGAAATATTGAAATATTTTTTATAATCAGTTTCATAAACCTCAAGAGCATTCCTGTATGCAATGAAAGCATTGTTGTAGTCTTTTTGAGATTCATAAATTACTCCCATTAAGTTATGAGCAAATGCATCGCGCTGATACCTGTTTTTATGATCTTTATATTTGTCGTTTAACTGATTTAGTTTGATGTTGATACGTTTACACTCTACAATAGCATCATCGTATTTACTTAATTGAATATAATTTAAAGCCATAAAATAATTAACCATAACAACTTCAAAATCTTCAGGTTTATATGGCTTAACATTCGGATTGGAAACTAAGGTAAGTGCTTCAAGATAATAATTTCTAATAAAATCTTCGATTACATTTTCGGCTATAGTAAAATAATGATTGCTTTCATTGTAGTTTTGTAAAATCCATGAAACATAGCCTCTATTCAAATAATACAACAATTTATTTTTACCCTCAGCGTCTTTTGTATTTTTATCTAACAAAGTATTGGCACTCTCAAAATTTCCTTGCGAAATATAATTTTGAAAATCAATGTTTTTCGTATAATACGTTGCACAGCCGACAATTAAAACTGACAGGATTATTAATATTAGAAATTGAATATGTTTTTGGACAATTTTCATTAAAATTTTGGTTCTACTTATTTTAATGGGAATGAATAAATGCGTAAATAACATTTAAGCATTCTATCATTTAAGCATTAAATTCGTGGTAACAATTTATTAAAACTAATTGCTGACATACTTTTTAATTTTCTTTTCTCCGATCCAAACTATTTCATTAGTTTCCAAATGAGATAATTCCAGGTTAATTTGATAATAAATTATTTTTTCCTTTTTATAAGTATCAACAATTGAACTGATAGTTCCTTGTAGCATATAATCAGCACCTAATTCCAAACCCCAGTTTTTAGCTGTTTCAGAAGAAGCATAATCTTGTTGTTCAACTCTTTCGGCTCTGAGTGCTTCTCTTTTATTTCCGGCCTGAACTAAACGAGCCGAGCCATCCTGAATTACAGCTCTTTCAATATTTTTAATAAATGTATTGGCATCGATATGTTCGTGACTTTTATTCCTTACAAGACCAACAATTAGAATAGGTCGTTTATTTGGATTTTGAGATTTGTAATTATTAATCCAGTTATCATTCAATAACTGTTTGATTAACTCATCGGAAACCATCCTGGAATCAGAATCGTTCCAGCGTCCGCTTAAATCAATAGTTTGATCGGTTTCAATGCGTTGTACTTGTCTTTTTGGAGCACATCCAAATAGTAAAATTGCAATTAAAGATACTGTGATTAATTTGTATAATTTTTTCATGGAATTATTAATTTGTTATAGAGACTAATTTTAACAAAAATTGGACCAGATAGTAATAAAATTTATTTTAATCAACATTATTTAATTAATACATCATGGATTAATTTCCAAATTTGCCGGCAAGTCTAATTAATTTATTCCGTTGTATTAAATAAAAAATTGAAGATATGTGAGGGAGAGTGAACATTGTTATTATCCAAAAAATCTTATTATATATTCTATTTTTTAACATGTCGCTTATTACAATAAGCCAAGTTGAAAAGAAAAGGATAAGTCCACCAGTAAACAGCAATGGCGAAAATTCGTAATGTTGAAACTTTGCTAAAGCACCTACAATAGTCAGTAAAATGTTTCCTATTGCTAAAACCCAAACAGTTGTAATGCTGATTTTAAAATCATTGTTTTCCATTTTTATATCAAATTAATTTACCTTTCAAACCAAATTTATACTTCAGTATTCATTAGTAAAGCAATACTCAATTAAATTATTTTACCGATTAATTCCTTAAGTTTTAGATGTGTTTTTTCACTTACGTTAACCAGTGGTAACCTGAGGTTATTTTTTATGATGCCCATTATTAATAAAGCCTCTTTTATACCGGCAGGATTGCCCTCAATAAACAGGTTATCAATAAATTCAAGAAGTTGGTAGTGAATTTTTTCAGCATCATTAAAATTATTTTGTAATGCTAACTGAACCATTGTGGAAAATTCTTTGGGAAAAGCATTTGCCACAACTGAGATTACTCCTGAAACTCCTACCGACATTAAAGGAAGAGTTAGTGCATCTTCGCCCGACAATACGATAAAATCTTTTGGTTTACTTTTAATAATATACATTGCTTGTGAAAAATCTCCTGAAGCTTCTTTCACGGCTACAATATTTTTAAAATCACGGGCTAATCTTAAAGTTGTTTCGGCTTTAAGGTTAGAGCAGGTTCTTCCCGGAACATTATATAAGATAACTGAAACGGGGCAGGCTTCTGCAATAGCTTTAAAATGTTGGTATAGTCCTTCCTGAGATGGTTTGTTGTAATAAGGTGCAACTGAAAGTATTGCATCAATCTGATCAAAATCAGTTTTTCTGATTTTATTTAAAACTGCTTGTGTATCATTACCACCAATTCCTAAAACAATCGGAACTCTTTTATTTACTTTCTCTTTAATAAATATGACAAGATTATCTTTTTCAGATTCAGATTGAGTTACTGATTCCCCGGTTGTTCCAAGCACAACAAGGTAGTTTATGCCATTTGTAATTAAATGCTCAATTTGTTTTTGAAGGCTATCAAAATCAATGCTTAAATCAGCCTTAAATGGTGTTATTATCGCTACACCTGTTCCTATGAATTTATTTTGAGTATTCATTATAAACTAATTATTTAAGATGTTTAAATAGTGCTTAATTTGTTCGATGAGATATTCAATCGATTTGTTTTTATTCACATCAACAACTAAATCCTGATATGGATTTTCTGTTTGTTTACCAACCTTAAAAGTTGCTTTAGAAAGTGAACCAACGTAGTTAACTGTAAAATAATCTTTAATACTTAAATCAAATAAAATATCGAATTCCTGATCAATAAATTGATCAATTATTTCATTTTTAGGTTTGTAGTACCAGTTCAAATCATTGTTGCAATAGAAATTAATCCCTTTTCTCATTAAGAATTGTTGGGGGATTTTTTTTGATGGTGCATATCCTAAGGCTATGACTTTTATATCTTTTTCTGACAGGAATAATAAAAATTCCTTTATAGCGGTATAGGATGCTTCATCAGGAGAACTGAAAAGTATTCCTGCTGATTTTGCTGTTTTAAAATTATGTGTTTTTACCCGCCTGTTAAGGTTTTTCAATCTTTTTTTAAGAATGAAACGGCCTATTTTACATTTTAAACTTTTTAACTTGCTCACTTTACAATTATAATAAATTTTTTAATCTCCGACCTGTTTAAGACGAATTATTCTTCAATCATTTTTATAAAATCTTCTTCAGTAATTACAGGAATATTTAATTTTTTAACTTTTTCCAGTTTTGATGGACCTATATTTTCACCGGCAAGTAAATAATTCGTTTTTGCCGAAATCGAACCAGTGTTTTTACCACCATATTTAACAATTAATTCTTTTAGCTCATCACGCGAATGTTTTTCGAATGTTCCTGAAATTACAAACGTTTGTCCGTTTAGTTTATTTTCAAATTGCTGATTAGAATCTTCCCTGACTTCCAATTGTACTCCGGATATTTTCAGCTTATCAATTATTTTGATATTAATATCGTTTTTAAAGTAATCAATAATACCGGAAGCTATACGTTCACCTATCTCGTGTATTTCGGTTAGTTGTTCGGTACTTGCTTTCCGAATATTTTCAATGGTTTTAAGTTCTAAAGCTATGGTTTTTGCTACCGTTTCGCCAACATACCTTATTCCTAATGCAAATAAAACTTTGTGAAATGGAACTTCTTTTGATTTTTCAATGCTTTCGATTAAGTTATTTGCAGATTTTTCAGCAAACCTGTCTAAGCCAAGAACATCTTCTTTAGTAAGAAAATAAAGATCAGCACTATCATGGATTAAATCATTGTCAACCAATGCTTCAACTGTTGCCTCAGCAGCACCAATGTTCATTGCTTTTCTACTAATAAAATGTTCTATTCGGCCTTTAATTTGTGGAGGACAACCAGTATCATTCGGGCAGTAATGTTTTGCTTCTCCTTCTAATCGGATAAGCTCTGTTCCGCACTCAGGGCATGATTTTATATAATCCACAGTTTTGCTTTCTGCATTTCTAAGGTCTTTATCGACACCAACTATTTTAGGTATTATTTCGCCACCTTTTTCTACAAAAACAGAATCATTTAAACGAATATCCAAAAGATTTATCTGGTCGGAGTTATGAAGAGATGCACGCTTTACTGTTGTGCCTGCAAGTAACACAGGTTCAAGGTTTGCAACCGGTGTAATTGCACCCGTTCTGCCAACCTGGTAATCAATACTAAGTAGTTTTGTTTTAACCTGATCAGCTTTGAATTTAAACGATGTAGCCCAGCGTGGTGATTTTGCCGTCATTCCTAAATTTTGCTGTTGCTTAAGGCTGTCAATTTTTATTACAATACCATCAATGTCATAAGGTAGGTTTTTGCGTTCGGTATCCCAATGCTCAATAAATTTAATTACTTCATTTATGTCTTTGCATTTCTGAATTATGGTGGATACCTTAAATCCCCAATTCCGGACAAGTTGCATATTATCATAGTGACTGTTTGTTGGCAGGTTTTTACCTATCATGTAATACAGAAAACAATCGAGAGGTCGGGAAGCAACTATTGACGTATTTAGCGTTTTTAAGCTCCCGGCAGCAGTATTTCTTGGATTTGCAAATTCAGGTTCTCCAGCAGCTTTTCGAATCTTGTTCATTTCATTAAAACCATCGCGAGGAATAAATATTTCTCCACGAATCTCAAATTCATCAGGGTAATCAGTTCCCTTAAGTTTAAGAGGAATGCTTTTAATTGTTTTTACATTGGCAGTAACATTATCTCCAATTGTACCATCGCCACGTGTTAAGGCTCTTGTTAATATACCATTTTCGTATTTTAAGCTAATGGATGCTCCATCGTATTTTAGTTCACATATATATTGATAATCTTCTGGTAAAAGCTTTTTATTGCGGCTTTCGAAATCATATAATTCTTCCTTTGAGTATGTATTAACAAGTGAGAGCATTGGAAAAGAGTGAGATTCCTTCTCGAATTCAGTACTAGAATCGCTACCAACACTTACGCTTGCAGAACTGGAATCAGAATAATCGGGATTTTTATTTTCTAAATCAATTAATTCTTTTAGCAATAAATCATACTCAAAATCGCTTACTTCAGATATTGATAAATTATAATATTGGTGATTATAGTGTTGAAGTAAATTTCTTAGTTGATCTATTCTGCTCTTTTCCTTATCTTGACTCATAATTCCATTAAATTTACGATAAACAAAAATACAAACGCTTTTGTTAACATCAAATAATTGTTATTAACAGAGTTTTTTAATAAATATTTTCTTGTAAGTAAAACAGTAAATCGTTATTTTCGGATTGTTATTTTTGCGTTATGAGCTTAATAAAATCATTCTCTTTTATCATTTTGGCTATTATGTTCCTTATTGGGTGTGCCGATGAGGATACTTTTAAAACAGATATTTCTGATTTTGAAGATTTTGAAATGGAAGAACAGACATACTGGAATGGTTCTGATGGATCAGGTCAGTTTGCTTATGGTAATAAGATTTTTAGGAATACATTTTATCCTGACTGGAATACCTGGAGCGGTTTTGCATATTCGAATGTGATAAACTATCTGTATTATAATGAACAGGCAAAGTATGCTGCATTTCCAAGCGGAGGTGCCGATGAATCAGAAAATTATGTGGTTGCACATCAGTTTGAAAAAATTGTAATTGACTTTGAAAAAGGAGAAGAACCTCGGTTTATTCAATTGACCAATACTACATATACAGCTTTAGCCATAAAATATGGTTATGGCTATGCGAAAAAATTTGGAGGCAGAGATGGTAGTGATCCCGACTGGTTTAAACTTACACTAACCGGCATAGGTTTAGTTGAAGAAATTACAGGAACGGTAGATTTCTTTTTAGCAGATTTTCGTTTTGATGATGATAGTGAAGATTATGTCGTTAATAAGTGGGAGTTTGTTGATTTAACCGATTTAGGAATTGTAAAAAGATTAGAATTCGAATTGTCATCATCTGATGCAGGAACTCCCTTATATTTTTGTTTGGATAATTTAAAGGGAAGAATTCACTACTGATTTGCAAGTATTTGTTCAGTATCAAAGTTCAATAATTATATTATTTAATCCATTTTGCCAAAATGGAAAGCAGTTTTTCTTTTTTGATTGGTTTAGCAATATAATCATCACATCCGGCTTCAATACATTCTTTTTCGTCATTCTGCATAGCGTATGCAGTTTGAATAATAATTGGTATTTCAGGTCTGGTTTGTTTTATTTTTGCTGTTGCTTCCAAACCGTTCATTCCCGGCATTTTAATATCCATTAAAATTAAGTCGATTTGTTTATATCCTTTACATATTTCAATTGCCTCGTAGCCATTTTCTGCTCTGAGCAAATTAATGCCCTTTTTAGATAAAAGTACTTCTAAGAACTTGTAATTGCTTTCTTCATCTTCTGCAATTAAAATTGTTTTGTTCTTCCAGATTTTGTGATTTTCTACAATGTGTTTTTCAATGTTGCTAACTTCTATATTTTCAGAGATATCTAATGGTAATGTAAAATAAAATGTAGAACCTCCTGCCTTGCCATGCATGTCGGCAGGTAAACCCTGACCGTCCGGCAGGCGGGCGTCAGGCAGGTTATTTTCCCGATAGCTATCAGGATCGGATTCAACTCTTATTGTTCCTCCAAGTTGCTCAACCAGGTTTTGGGTTATGGTAAGTCCTAAACCGGTTCCTCTGTACAATTTTGATTTATTTGTTTCGATTTTATTAAATCGCTCGAAAATTTCTTGTTGCTTACCTTTTGGAATTCCTATACCGGTATCCTGAATATAAAACTCAACCAGATTAATGTCATTTAAAATTTTATAACCCAGATTTATTGATCCTATTTCTGTATATTTTAAAGCATTATCAATAAGATTCGTCATAATTTGTCTGAATCTGTATGGATCTGTTTTTAGATAGAAATTTTCTTTAAAAGATGATTTATCCAGGTTTATTTCAATATGCTTTTTCCCAATTTTCTTTTTAGTTTCATTAAATATTTCGAAGAGTTCCAGAAGTATATTATTAATATCTGTATCTTTAATAAAAACAGTTAGTTCATTGGCTTCGATTTTTGCTAAATCAATAATATCATCAATTAAATGAAGTAAAGTATTACAATTATTATTTATATGAGCAACAAGCTCTTCACGTTCATCGCCCTCTTTAGTATCCGGATCGACCAATAAGTCAGAGAAACCAATTATAGCATTCATTGGAGTTCTTATTTCATGTGACATGTTGGCCAGGAATGAAGATTTTAGCTTGTCTGATTCTTCTGCTTTTTCTTTTGCTTTTTTTAGATCTATCTCGATCTTATATCTTTCGGTCATATCGTGGCATATTCCAACAATGCCTAAAGGATTTCCTTTCTCGTCGATAAACGGTACTTTTAAAACATCAAGGAGGAATCTTTCACCTTTTGAATTTGTTTCCCATGATTCCATTCTAAATACCTGCTTTTCTTTAATTAATTTTTGATCTTCTTCAAAATAATGTTTGGCTTCGTTTTTAGGGAAAACATTATAATCGTTTTTGTTAATAATTTCAGTGGCTTGTTTATTATTAAATCTACAAAAAGCATCGTTACAACCTAAATAAATGTTGTCTTTGTTTTTATAAAATATTAAATCAGGAATTGCATTTATCATTGAATTTAACAATGACTTTTCATGAATCAGTTGTTGTTCAGCCTTTTTGCGTTCATTCAGTTCATTTTGTAGTTCAGAAGTTTTTAGTGCAACTTGTTTTCTTAATGTCCATGACCAGAATAGGATAGTAATCAACAATATTAAAAAAGGTACTAAAAGCCATATGATTATTCTAAATACCTGGGTCCTTATATCTGATTTTTCATAAAACCCGAACCATTTACTATAAATTTGGTCGTACTCACCTGTAGATTTTAAAATTTGGAGCCCGTCATTAATCTGAGCCAGAAGTTCCGGCTTATCTTTATTAACTGCAAAAGCCAGATCTACAAGCTGAATTGTTGACCCAACAGGCTTAATATTAGTTAAATTGAACTCATTTATTGAAAACTGTCCCAATAATTTTGGAATTATAACACAATCATATTCTCCGGCAGAAAGCAATCTTAACGCAGTCTGGTAATCTTTTACAGGAATTATGTATTTTGTAGTTTTATTTGATCTCAGATAGTCGTGCATTATATCACCTTTTACAACCATAATTTGTTTGTTGGTAATATCTTCAATTGATTTTATTTCACTCCCTTTTCTAATAAATAAAGTATATATTAAAGAGACATAAGAAGTTGAAAAGTTGACAACTTTGCTTCTTTCCGGTGAAGGAGACATGGCTGCCAGTCCGTCAATTTTTCCTTGTTCTAATTCTGTTCTAACCTGATCCCATTGATCCAACTCAATGTTGATATTTAAACCCATAGTTTGTGCTATTGCTTTTAATAAATCAATACTAAAACCCGTTGGATTTAATTCTTTATCTAATAATTGGTAAGGTGGGTAATCATTATTTCCTTTAAAATATATTGTATCGCTTTGAAGATAATTTGCAAAAACAGAATGATTAATGCAGATGATAAATATTAAAATCAGAAATTTTGAAATTTTATTCATCATATAAAAATATAAAAAGGATAAATGGCTTAGCCCTTAAAGATAAAAAAACTATTAATATTTATACGCCTCAACTAAAATAAAGTTTAGTAGTTTATTTTTAAACAATAAGTACATGTATGAATTATTAAATTAATTTTATACCAAAAATTAACAGAAATAATTACATAAACAGATGAAACGAAGATGTTCTTTACTTGTAATGCTTTTTATTATCTCTTCTTGTTCGAATAAAAGTGAACCTCGCCTAAATAATGATGAAAATGTGTCGTTTGATAAAATTAATTTAAGGTACGCAAAGGGTTTTACAATTGAAAAGAAGAATAATTGCAAATTTGTTACGATTAAAAATCCATGGCAAGGAGCAGAAGATGTAGAATATAAATATGCTTTGGTAAATAAGAATGAAAAAAATCCCAAACTAACAGAGAATTATAAAATAATCAGAACACCAATTAACAGAATCATTTGCTTATCAACAACACATATTGCTTTTATCGATGTTTTAGAAGAAACTGAAAGTATCGTAGCTGTTTCGGGAACTGATTATGTAAACAATTCTAAGATCAGAAAAAGAATTGATAACAATAAAGTTTTGGATATTGGCTATGATAATAATTTAAACTATGAATTAATTATCAGTTTAGAGCCTGATCTGGTTATAACTTATGGTGTTGGAGGACACGTGGCTGGTTATAATCAAAAATTGAATGATTTAGGTATTCAAACCATGATAATTGCTGAATATCTTGAAGATGATCCACTTGGGAAACTTGAATGGATAAAATTGATTGGTTTATTTTATGATAAAGAAGAACAGGCAAATGAGTATTTTAATCGAGCAATGCGAGCTTATAATAAGCTTTTGGTTTTAACTGAGCAAATTGATAATAAACCTAAAGTGCTTTTTGGTTTACCATGGAAAGATGCATGGTTTGTTCCTGGTGGTAAATCTTTCATGTCTAAAATGGTTAAAGATGCCGGAGGTGATTATATCTGGAAATTAAATGAATCAAGAGAAAGTTTACCTTTTGGTATAGAATCAATTTTCGCCAATGCTTCTGATGCTGAAGTATGGATTAATACAGGTTCCGTTAATGAAAAGAGTGATATTTTAAAAGTTGATGAACGGTTTGAAAGCTTTGAACCATTTAAAAATGGAAAAATTTATAACAACAATTTAAGAATTAATCAATTTGGAGGAAACGATTACTGGGAGACAGGCTTGATTGAACCACATATAGTTCTGAAAGACATGATTAAAATTTTTCATCCGGATATATTACCAAATCATCAATTGGTTTATTACAAAGTTATTGAATAAATCATCGTAGAATTTAATTAAATTAGCACTCTTAATTAAGAATTATAAAATCTATTTGTTTTGTTGTTAAAGAAACAAGTCATTTTTATCTGGATATTACTATCGGTTACTTTACTGATTTTATTTATTTTTGATATACTTCTAGGCTCGGTTCAAATACCTGTAAAAGAAGTTTTTAAAGTAATATTTACCGATCAATCTGATCATCCTGAGTATTTAACCATTATTTATCGTTTTCGAATACCAAAAGCATTAACGGCATTATTTGCAGGATTTGCACTTTCGGTAAGCGGATTGCAGATGCAAACTATTTTTAGAAATCCATTGGCCGGGCCATATGTTTTAGGTATAAGTGCAGGTGCAAGTTTAGGAGTTGCACTGCTGGTTATGGGGATTTCTACTTTTACGCTTGTAAGCCAAATTGGAGTTTTAGGAAACTGGACAATTGTTATTGCTGCATGGCTAGGCTCAGGTTTAATTCTATTTTTGATATTAGCTATATCCGCACGAGTTAAGGATATTATGACCATACTAATTCTTGGTATTATGTTTGGAAGTGCAACAGCAGCTATTGTAAATATTTTGCAATATTTTAGTAATGAATCCATGTTAAAAGTGTTTATTGTTTGGACAATGGGTAGTTTGGGAGGTGTATCATTAGCGCAACTGAAAGTTTTAATTCCAAGTGTGGTAATAGGTTTATTAATTACTTTCATGTTAATAAAGATATTAAATGCAATGCTGGTTGGAGAAAATTATGCTAAAAGCATGGGATTAAATATTCGTTTGTCGAGATTTTTAATCTTTTTTAGCACAAGCTTGCTTGCAGGTAGTATAACTGCTTTTTGTGGGCCAATTGGTTTTATTGGAATAGCTGTTCCGCACATTGCGCGAATAATTTTCAAAACTGCAAATCATAAAACATTATTGCCTGGAACAATGATAATAGGTGGTATAGTGTTATTGTTAAGCGATATTATTTCGCAAGTACCCGGACAGGAAAAAACATTACCAATAAATTCAATAACCGCTTTGGTAGGAATTCCTATTGTAATCTGGATTATAATTAGAAATCAAAAATTATCGTCGGTATCTTAAATAATGATAAAATGATATAATAATATAATGATAAAAGCTAAAAATTCATCGTACAGAAGAAAACATTTAATCATTTACGCATTTAAACATTTTCACTAAAATTTATACTGAGCGTTCACATTGAGCGTAGTCGAAATGTAGTCGAAGTATAACAGTAGAACCCTTAATTTTATATGCAAAGCCAGGATAACATATTGAAAATAAATAATCTTGAAATTGGATATCCTTCTAAAAATGGAGTGAATAATATCCTTTTTAAAGATATTAACTTATCTGGAAATTCTGGCGAACTTATTGCTCTTGTTGGAAAGAACGGAATAGGTAAAAGCACTCTTTTAAGAAATATTACGGGCTTACAACAATTGATTAAGGGTGAGATTCATTTTTTTGATAAATCAAAAGAAAAATTTAGCAGAACCGAATTTGCCAGAATGGTAAGTTTCGTTTCAACAGAGATTGTGAATGTTAGTAATTTAAGTGTTTTTGATTTAGTTTCATTAGGCCGATTTCCACATACGAATTGGTTTGGTAAATTACAATCGGGCGATATAATTAAATCAACACGAGCACTTGAGATGGTTGGAATGAATGATTTTGCCCGAAAAAATATCAATGAAATTAGTGATGGTGAACGACAAAGGGTTATGATTGCTCGTACTCTGGCTCAGGATACTAAGATTATTGTTTTGGATGAACCTACAGCTTTTCTTGATTTACCCAATAAATATGAGATAATTCATTTGCTGAATAAACTGTCGAAACAAGAGAATAAAACCGTAATTTTCTCAACTCATGATTTAAATATTGCAATACAGGAAGCAGATAAGGTTTGGCTTATGCTTGATGATGAAATTGTTGATGGTGCACCGGAAGACCTTATCCTAAATGAAACTTTCAATAAGATTTTTGAAAAATCAAATCTTAATTTTGATAAGGTAAAAGGCGATTTTAGAATGCATAGAAAACATACTGAAAAGATTGGATTAATCGGAGATGGCATATATTATAATTGGACAAAAAAGGCTCTTGAACGATTAAACTTTTCAGTTGATAAAGGAAATGAAGTAATACAGTATGTAAAAATTGAAACTAGGAATAATTCTTGTAAGTGGATATTAATAAAAAATAAAAACAAACATGAATTTGATTCCATATACGATTTATCTTTATATTTGAGAGTACAAACCTGTCTGCCGACAGGCAGGCTAAATTCTAATAAATTATGAAAGGCTTAAAGAAAATTACTTCGTACATTTTAATAACATTTGTTTTATTAATTACCGTTATTTCTCTTTTGGGAATTTGGGAAATAATTTCTCTTGAAGATGTAATGAGAAAGATATTTACATCGCTGTTTATAATATTTGTAGCTTCTGTAATTGTATTATTTATTTTCTCGGTTATAATACGCGATTCAAGCGACGATAAAAACTAAAAATCATATAAAAGAAAAGAGCGCTTAATTGCGCTCTTTTTTAATTTCTTTAGCTATATCTTTTTTCCCCAGCTCAATTTCCAGTATATTTTTTAGTGTTTCATGTCCAATTCTTTTTGCAATTATCTTCTTGTTTTCATCAAGCAAGTAAATCGTTGGGGTGCTGTAGATATTATAAAAGAACCTGAAATTTGTAAGGTTATAAGGATCCCAAACATTATTCCAGTCATCAAAACCATTTTTGTGGATATATTCAGACCATTCTTCTTTATCGCCTTGGGTATACACGGCAAATACATCAAATTCATCCCTGCTAAATTCCTGGTATAATTCGTGTACTTTAGGAGTAACTTTTTTACAGTGGCCACAATGAGGCTCATAGAAATAGACCAAAATAAATTTAGAATTTATTTCTTGTAAACGGGCATATCCTTCTGTTAAAGTCTCCATCTTAAGATCCTGGGCGATATTTCCAACTAAGTTAAATCGTAATTTAGAAACCTGTTCTTTTAGTTTTTGTGTGGTTTCATCATCTAACCAGTCAACTTTGCCCGATAAATAATATGTTTCCGCAACGTGAACGAATACTTTATCCATTCCCATTATATTGCTTTTTTGAAATGTATTTATAAAATACCTGATAATATATTGAAACATTTCTTCATCGGTTTCTGCTTGTGTGGCAACAATATCAATATATCTGTTAAGTGTATCAGGATTCTGAATTAATACTTTTGTAAAGAATGTTTCCAGTTTATTATGAAAAATAGGAGTTCTTAAAAATCTTTTATCTGAAAAATCGATATTATCCAGGTAATGCTGGCGGTTGTAATTATATGAATGAAACCATCTTACTGAATCTTTGTTTTGAATAGAATCTGGAATTTCAATTTCCGGAATTTCCGGATTTTTCATTGCTTTTATAATAACGCCCAAAAGAGTTCCTTCATTTTCTGATATTGTTATATTCCAATAATCTTTTACTTCAGCAGATAATCCTTTAAGTTGATCTTTTAGTATTTGTGTCGAATCCGAGCTTTCATCCAGTACTTTTAATCTGTTTTGAATTTTACTTGATTCAGCGTTTTTATCAATCATGTATTGCTGGAACTCTTTGAATGCTGAATTTTCTTCTGATCCTTTTATTTTTAAATTCTTAATTAAATTATCTGTTGATGTTTCAATAGAAAATTCCTGATCTTCTCCAACCAAAATATCAAAATATTTTTTCGATGGTAAAACAA
>JAUVUS010000342.1 GCA_030600865.1 Bacteroidales bacterium
CTTTTTGCTAACTGATATCTAATGACACTAAATTCTGCTGTTTTAGGCAGGCTTGGTAAGAATTTCAAAACACGTACAGCAAAATTGAAAAGTCTGGTAGTTAAATCTTTTTCCATTAGTATGTGAAAGTTTAAAGTTTAAAGGACAAAGTTTAAAGTTTAAAGGAAAAGGTAAAAAGGATAAAGTACAAAGTACAAGGTGAAAAGTTTAAAGTAAAAAGTTTAAAGGAAAAAGTTTAAGGTAAAAGGTAAAAAGTTTAAAGAGTTTGTG
This sequence comes from Bacteroidales bacterium, assembly GCA_030600865.1. Taxonomy (GTDB): domain Bacteria; phylum Bacteroidota; class Bacteroidia; order Bacteroidales; family UBA12077; genus UBA12077. Next base: position 271 of record JAUVUS010000342.1, read on the forward strand.
GTTAATTTCCTTTTTCCTTCCTTCCTGCCGATTTATTCGCCGTAGGAGAACAGGCATGGTTATATGGTTAAATTGTTAAACTGATAAACTGATAAATTGTCAGAAGTGCTTAAAAACTATTTCCTGTTGTTTTTCGTTATTTGTCATTCGTCAATCATCAAAAAAAATAATTATTTACAAAACTTTCCAGTAACCTGATTTTAATCCACCTACCCGTTTAATAGCTTTCTTTTCTTTTAATTTTGCGATATAGACTTTAGTTGTGGTAAGCCCCCTATTAATACTTTTAGCTATTTCTGGTATTGTTATTTTAGGGTTTTTAGTCATCAAATTAATTATCAATTCATAATTGGTTTTTAGGTCAGTTTTTAGGTCAGTTTTTAGGTCAGTTTTTAGGTCAGTTTTTGTTTTATACAGTATAACTTCAAAACCATTATGTAAATTATTAAATTCAGGAGCAACAATACCATACTCTTTACATATAAAGAAAATTCGTTTTATTCCAGAACCGTATTTTTCAATGATCCCAACTTCTTTAAATGCTTTAGCAATAAGTTTATTTCTAATTTGAGATTTGTAATTAAAAGATAATAAGTTTTGAATCGTTAAATTTCCATATAAAGACCCCGGATTATAAAATTCTATTCTATCATCATAGATTTTAATAATACTTCCGCTACTATCTCTATAATCTCTATGTACAATCATGTTTATTACAATTTCTCTGATAGCTTCGATGGGATAATCATATTTTTCTTCATGTTGAGCTTCTCCTGTAATAATAAACTCTACCATTAAATGTTTTTTAATGAAAGAAAGTATTTCTTCAACTTCGGTAAACAAATCTGTATCTAAGGACAGACTATCAATAATAGTAATGTCGGATTTAAAGCGCCCAATTTGAATATTACTAATTAAGCAATTACCTTTTGCATATAGCAAATATGCACCAAATGTAAGTTTGTTATCTCGAAGTATCCCAAGCTTGTTTATAAATTCCAGAGGTTTATAATTAACCGTAGTTTTGTTTTTGTTCTCATAACGAGAAATGTATGTTTTAAGCTTTTCAATAGAAATATCTTTAATGCTGTGTATAGTATCAGGAAAGTAATCCCAGCTGGAATTAATTGTTTTAAGATGTAGATTCGCGATTTCCTCTAAATTCATTAAATGATTGGAATTTATTATCCTTTTAAAATACTTATTTTTAAAACTCACAGGCTTGACCGGATATTCTTGAATTTCAAAAAGAACAATTGTTTTATTGTTTATTATTTGGGTTTTAACATTGGGAATCACCTGAGGAATTGTATTCTGCTTAATTTCGTTTAACCATTTCTGAATCGTTTCATCTGTAACGGATACTCCAACAAATTCCTTTTTATCATTAACACCAACGAGAATAGTTCCTCCTTCGGTATTTGAAAAGTCTACAATAGTTTCAATTACAGACTTACTAAACGAGGATTTAAATTCAAGTGTTGCGTTTTCTCCTTTTTGAATGATATTTATAATATCTTCTTTATTCATAAATTGAATGTTCAACTGGTATTATCCGAAAATAAATTTATTAGTAAAATGGTATGTGGTTTGCGGTTTATGGTTTCAGGTTCAAAGTTTAAAGTAAAAAGTTTAAAGTAAAAAGTACAAGGTGAAAAGTTTAAAGTAAAAGGTACAAAGTATAAAGTAAAAAGTATAAGTTTGTTTTGAGTTTAATTAGGGATTAATAATTTTTCCTTTTTCCTTTTATCTTGTTTATGTAATTGTTAATTAGTTTATGGTTTATGGTTTGTGGTTTATGGCTTGCCAGCCGTGGCTGGTTTACGGTTTAAGGTATATGGTATACGGTTTATGGTTTGCGGTTTATGGTTTAAGGTGATTTGTTAAATTGTTTGCTCGTGGCAGGTTTACCTGCCGAGGCAGGCTGTGTTTTTGTTGATTTTTTTATCTGTGATTATCTGCTTAATCAGTGTCATCAGTGTTCTGTTTTTTATTTGTAAAATTGTTAACCTCCTACTGCTAAAGGCAGTCAAGTTGCTAAATTGTCAGAATTGCTTAAAAAACTATTTTCTGTTGCTTTTCGTTATTTGTCATTCGTCATTTTACATTACTCTCTTCGATTCCCGTATACTTCGACAAGCTCAGTACGGGACAGGCTGTGAGATCGCTACGCTAAGTTATTCATTGTTAATTGTTCATCGGTGTTTGATAATAAAAAATAATAGTTTCGGCATCCTGTGCTTCGGGGCGTTACATGCTTTTGTATAAACTAATTGCAGGGAAGGAGAGCATTATTCTCCTTTTAATCGTTTTATTTCCTTATCAAAGTCCGAAGAGTAATTCATATCTTGTATCTTTCTATACTTATCAAATTCCTGTTCTGCTTTTAGTTTTGCTTCTAATGCACTTATTTCCCCTTTTTCCTTAAGAATAGGATATTGCGATAATTCTAAAAATTGGTGCAAGAAATTAATCCAATCCTTCATTGTCGTATGAATATATCTTTCGGCTCTATTTTCAGCTAAATCGAGGTATGCAGAAACAATACGATTTAGTTCTTTAATATGTTGTTCGTTGAGGTAATTTTTGGCTATCGTAATATCTGATTTTAATATTTTCCCGTTAGGTGCATGTTTCCAATTAGCCAATCCCATGAACAATTTACTTGCATCTACTGAACTGTAAATTATCTCAGCAGCAGTTTTCCCGGTAATAGCCCAATGAAGTTTATTCTGCACTGTTGCAAAGAAATCTTTTGTTAATTTGTCTGTTTTATCATAATCTGCTGATAATGCATAAATATCAGTGATTTTTTGATAAAATCTTCTTTCACTTGCTCGAATCTCCCTAATCCGCTCAAGTAATTCATCAAAATAGTCTTTTCCAAAGTGTTTACCTTGCTTTAACCTTTCATCATCAAGTACAAACCCCTTTATTATAAATTCTTTAAGCGTTTGTGTTGCCCAAATTCTAAATTTTGTTGCTTGATGAGAATTTACTCTATATCCAATCGAGATTATAGCATCAAGATTATAAAAAGTCGTCTTATAGTTTTTTTCATCATCGGCAGTATGTTCCAAAATGGAACTAACTGAATCTGCAACTAATTCTCCAGATTCAAAAATGTTTTTTAGATGTTTTGTGATTGCAGGTCTTTGAACATTAAAAAGTTCTCCGATTTTTTTTTGGGTCATCCAAAATGATTCATCATGATAGAAGACTTCAATATTAACTTTTCCTTCGTCCGATTGATAAAATATTATTTCAGATTCTTTTTGCATTTATTGTATTCGCTCTTAAAATTGGGATTTTAATTAATATTTATTTGTGTTATTCTTAGCATGTTGCATTTTTATTTCGTCTTTATATTCTCTTGACTTGTATCTTTTTCCCTGCCCGTCCGGTTTAACCTGTCTGCCGAAGGTTGGCAGGCGGGCTTTGAACTTTTGTCCTTCCTTCGGCAGGCAAGCTTTCTATTCATTTATTCCCCACCATCCTCCTCCGGCGGACAGGTTTAATACTCAGCTTGGTGTTTCCTATCCTTCGACAGGCTCAGGATGACCTTCGTTTTTGTC
>JAUVUS010000402.1 GCA_030600865.1 Bacteroidales bacterium
ATTGCTCTAATAATTTCGCTTATGGTAATATTGTAACGAAGTAATTCCTCTTCTTTTACTTCAACCGATATTTCAAGCGGTGGATAACCCGACACTGTTACCTGACTCATAACTCCGGAGTTCATTAAATCCTCCTCAATCCGCTGACCATACTGTTTTAAAGTCATTAAATCAACTTCAGATTCCCCGGCAGAAACCAATGTCATATACAAAGCACCAGCTCTCGATCTTCTTTTTGCTACAATTGGCCGTTCAGCAGCTGTTGGCAATGATGAGATTCCATCAACAGCAGTTTTCACCTCCATTAAAACTTCATCAATTTTATATTCTCCGGTTGTTTCAATAGTTACTCTTGCACTATTTTCAACCGAAGTCGAATTTATTTCCTTAATACCCACAAGGCCTCTTATAGCTTCTTCGATACGAGAAGTCACACCTTCTTCCATCTCAACAGGTGAAGCTCCCGGATAAAAAACAGATACAGTAATAATCCGACTTTCAGCTTCCGGGAAAAATGCTTTCTTCATGGAAAACAAACTTGCTAATCCTGCAATTAATACAAATACTATAATAAGATTAGCATATATAGGATATTCAACAAAACGTTCTATTAGTTTCCTCATCATCTTTATTTATTAAAGGTAATTTCTAAAAATTCAACCTTCTTCGTTGCTTTAAAATTTTAAATCCATCATTTACAATAGTAAACTCAGGTTTTAAAATTTCTTGCGCCTCGAATTTCACTATTTTTAGAGATTACCTAAAGAGTAAGCTTTATATATTTTAATCTTTTTTAGATTTTGTTGCCTTTTTACTTGGCTTCCCCTCTTTTTGTTTTCCCTGGATTTCAACTAAAGTTCCTTCCAAAACATTAATTAGAGGTTGCATAACAACCATTTCGCCTTCTTTTAAACCATTAAATATTAATGTTTCTTCATTTATCTTAATTACATTAATGGTTTTCTTCTGCAATCGACCATCATTTATAACAAAAACTTCATTAGAATTAAAAACCGCATTTCTTGGGGCTTCCATTACATTCTTAACAGAACGACCGGGGAAAGTAGCTTTTAAATACTCCCCTGCTAATAAGGGATTTTCATTTATATTGTTTATTCGGATAAACATTCCCAAAGATTGAGTATTAGGGTCAACAAACTTACTTTTCCTTACTACCTTTCCTTGCCAATTAGTATTTCGTGAGGCAGAAGTAATTTTTGCTTTATCACCTATTTTAACCCATTCGGCATCAATTTTTTCCAAAGGAACTTCCAGTTCTAAAATATCTGTTTGAATAGCATGAGCAACTCTCCCGCCCATATTAGTATAGGCTCCAGCTTCCAAATAAACATCAGAATAAGCTCCGTTGAAGGGAGCAACAACTGTATGGCGACTTAATTGAAGTTCGTCCTTTAAAATTCCATAATAATCACTTAACACATTCCTCCTGGCAAGAAAAATTTCCAGTTTCTCACTTTCAAATTCAGGAAACTCAGGAAGTTTTTTGTTCACATCTATTGATGTAAAAAATTCGCTGAACTGAGCTTCATATTCAGGATAATCAATTTTTATATCCGGTAAAAGATTTGCCAATGAATTTAAAAACTTACTTTTTTTGGCTTTTAAAGCTAAGATAGCTTCGTCAGTATAAATAGTAAATAATACATCGCCTTTAGAAAATTCGGCTCCTTTTTTCAAAGGAATATTTGATTTTAAAATTTTCCCTGATGCCTCAGCAATAACATCTATTTCTGCAACGGATGTTAATCTGCCGGTTGCAAATACAGGCGAAATAATTGTTTTATATTTTACTTCTTCTGCCTTAACTAATCGTTTAGCAACTACTGCCGGTCGTTTAAACGGTTTTTCTTTCTGCGCTATTAAAAACTTCATTAATCCAAACGCCATACCAACAATAAAAATAAAAGCGGTAATAATGACTATCCTTCTGTCAATCTGTTTCATCTTGTAAAAATTAAATATAAATATTTTTGACCCCTAATTTTGAAAATTATTACACTTAAGACAAAAATACTTAAACAAAGTTTAAAATTTCTCATTTAACTAATATTTACAGCTTCAACAATCACAATTCCAAAGGTCAGGTAAAACAAAAAATTTCACAAGAAAGAGTTTTAATTTTTGACCAAAAAGGGTTCTTTAAGTATTAATTAAATAAGAAATAATTTGAGAAATCTCAAGAGTTTTCTTGATGTAAAACCCTTAAGATTAACAAAAGTTAACATTAAAACATACTAACTTTAAGTAGTCGGATAAAAAGCTTATTTCAAACGTACCAAATATAAAATCTTAACAAGAAAGGAGATAAAAATGTATAAACAAAAAAATGAAATCATTAAGCAAATTCAATCTTATCATAAACAACTTGCCAAATTATACTTTGGACTCTATGAAGAGGTTGAAGACGATGAAATAAAATTGTTGATATATGATCTATATCAACATGAAATTTTTCGCGGAAAGTATCTAGAAAAACATGAAAAAATTGCAGAAGCAATGAACTGTTGGTTAAATTTTCCTTCTAACAAATTATCAAACCAGATTTCTGAATGTTTCAAAAACATAAAAACAGGGCCAGACTTGTCTATGGCTGATTTAATTAAATTGGAATTACATTTTGATAATTGTCTTATTAAACTTTATAACATATTAGCCTCTGAAAATGAATTGAGTGAAACAACGATTAATATATTTTACTATATGTTAAAAAAGACAAAAAAAGAAGAAACTACACTTGCCAGGATGCTTAATAGCTCAAAAAACAACACACATTATAAATTCACTGTGCAAAATATTTAAGTTGCGGAATTTATAAATATTAACTAATCTTTAAAATATATTATAATGAAAAACACAGATGTATTAGTAATTGGAAGTAGTGCAGCATCGGCCTGGACACCCGCCGGGTTGATGTGAAATACAAAACCATTGGTTCGCTCGTTGACCGGATCAATCACCACGCCAAAACCGTCGCCCCCCCAGAACTCCTTGTCCCTTTTCAGGGTTTTGATGATATACTTTTCAGGGCCGTAGCATACTGCAGCTATATAGAGGTACTGTTCGTCGGAGGTCATCCTCCCCTCGGTCTGCAACCGCTCCTCCACTG
>JAUVUS010000442.1 GCA_030600865.1 Bacteroidales bacterium
CGAATTACTAAAGAAGGTACCACAAATGCTTTATTAGATGAAAAATCATTTATGTGTATAGTTGAAACCATATTAGGTTTTATTTTTTCACCGGGATTATTTATTTCCATTTCTATTTCGAATGTGCGACTAGCTGATTCGATAACATTAGATACCTGTATAACAGGAGTTTTAATCTTATAATCAGGTAAAGATGAAAAGCTTAATTCAACAATTTGACCATTCACGATTTTATTAACATATGCTTCTGAAACATCAGCTTTAATAGTAAGTGTTTTAAGATTTACAAATTCGATAACGGGAAACGCAGGTCCGGCCATTTCTCCCTCTTTCGGGAAGATTTTATCTACAATACCATCAAAAGGCGCTCTGATTTGCGACATTCGAATTTGTGCTTCAAGCGATTCTAATTGAGATTCTAAGGTTTCTTTGGTGTTTTTTGCAGCCAGAAAATCAATTTCAGAACCAATACCTTCATTCCATAATGCTTCCTGTTTATTATAAGTTATTGTTGCAAAATCAAGGTTGTTTTTAACACCGGTAATTTGCTTATCAAGAGCATCAGTATTAAGTATCACTAATAAGGATCCTTTGGAAACTCTTTGACCTCTCTTAACATATATTTTTTCGATTCGGCCATTCATTTCAGGGCTTATCATAGCATAATTTTTAGCTTCAACTTCGCCAAAGGCAATAATATAATGATCGAACTGTTCGTTTTGCATTTCTTTTACTGCGACTGGCAAAAGATTCTTTTCTTTTTTTGCAGTCATCGTATTCTCGAGAGATTTTATTTTTTGTTCAATAGTCACTATTTTATTTTTTTGCATTGTGATTTGCTTTAAAATCTTCAAATCGTTTGGATTAATAGTGGTGTCGGCTTCAGCAATTTGTGCCTCAATTGCATTTAACTGAGTTTCAATGTTTGATTGTTCCTTTTGTAATGAATCTCTTCTGGCTGTAAGTTCTGCAAGATTTTCATTTTTTGGTGATGGACTACATGCCACCATTGTGGCTGCGATTGCGAATACTATTATTTTTCTCATTTTATAATTCGTTTAATATTTTTTCTAATTCGATTTTTGCATTTAATAAATTTACTACTGATTGAGTATATTCTGATATAGTTGTTAAATAATCTGTATTAGCCTGAGTTAGTTCAAGACTTGAAGCAAGACCTCTTTTATGTTTAGTACTAATATTATCGAGTACTTTTTTCGAGATTTGCTTGTTTTTCTGACTGTTTTCTAAAGTTTCCTGCCCTGTGATAAATTCATTCCTTTTTTGAAGAAGCAGTGAATATAAATTAGATTCTAACATTTTTTTTGTGTTTGTAACCTTCTCTAATTCAAGCCTTGCTTGTTGAACTTTTGATCGTTTTAATCCACTGTTAAAAATTGGAATATCAAGCTGGAAACCCAACATGGACGATTCGAACCATTTTTCTTCACTATCAAAAGGATTAAAATCGTTTCTCATAGCATTCTCCTGAAAATTGTAAAAAGCCGATAATGTAGGCAGATATTCCGACTTATAACGCTTTAAATCAAGAGCCATCAAATCTTCCTGAGTTTTTATTAGTTGGTACTCGATATGTTCATCGAGAGCAAATTTCTTATTGAGTAAATTATCAATATTAATTTCTAAAAGTATATTACTTAAATTATCAGTAAGTACAATTTCTTTTTCTCTGCCAACACCTAGTTGTATTTTTAATAATAAATACAAATAATCAATCTGTCTCTGAATCGATTTTATTGAATTTTCTAATGATATTACAGTTATGTTAAGTTTATCAACTTCGGTTTCTTCAAGCAAACCATTTTCATAAAAAGCAGTTGTTTGCCGTAAAAGATCTTCCATGTATTCCTGGTTTTCCTGGAGAGTTTTGACGTTTTCTTCTGCCATTAAAATAGAATAATATGTTAAAGCAACATTTGATTTTGTATTAACTTCGGTTTTATCAAGGGTTTTTTCCGACAAACTTTGATAAACCTTAGCTGCCTGTAAGCCAACCAAATATGAGCCGCTAAAAATTAATTGCGAAACGGTAAGCGTTCCGGTAAAATTGTGTTTGGTCCCAAACTGTACTTCTATAAATTCACCAGGCTCGCCGCCAAAAAACTCTGCAGGTATAAGTTGGGTAGCTAAACTCAAATTATTCATGTATGAACCAGATGCGCTAATTTGAGGCAATCCAATTGTTGTAGTTTCCCAAACTTTCCGATCGGCAATTGTAACATCCAATCTGGCATTTTTAACGTTTGTATTATTCTGAAGCGCATGCTCCAATGCTTGATTTACCGTCAAGCTTATCGTGCTGTTTTCTTGTGCGTAGGTTATGTACGGTAAAAAAAACAGTAAAAAGATTTTTATAATTAAATTGTTTTTCATTTTCCTATTATAATTTTATTGTAAATGTTCTTTAATATCTATTTTATCTAATGTTTTTTCTAATGTCTCAATTCCTTTTTTATTTGCCATTCCACGTATATGATAAATAAACATTTCATAAATAAATTGTGGTTTTAGCATTTCTTCGTGATTAATAACCTGGTCGGTTGATATATTCAAAAATCGGCTGGTTTGCATTTTAGCAATAATTTCTTCATCTAAATCACTTCGATACAATCCTTCGTCTTTTCCCTTAATAATATTTTTTATAACAGAATCATACATTCTTCCTTTCCTGATTTCATTTAATTTTTTATAAAGTTCAGGATAGTATTTTTTTAAGTCATATTCAGTTGAAGTGTTATATTCCTTAATGGTTTTTATAATAAGAATGCTAACTTCCAGAAGC
>JAUVUS010000104.1 GCA_030600865.1 Bacteroidales bacterium
AAAGCAAAGTATGCGATATCAGAATAACTTAATCGCAGTTCACTTCCAAATTTATGTTTTATTTCGTTCACTTCTTCTTCAAAACCTCCCGGAGAATCATAGAAAGATTGATACAAAGCTTTGAACGAACTAATATCAGGATTATAGCCATCAATAATATTTCCTTCTGTATCGTATATCGGAAGAGTTGGAACAAGATATTTTTCGACCTGGTAACCAAGTTCAATATTAAATCTAAATTTATGGGATAGATTAATATCAGGATTAATAAACAAACCTGCCATAAACCTTGTTGGTATAAAATTCTTATCAGAACTCGTATAAGAAACTCTTGGTCCGAAATCTGTTATTGCAACTCCCAAACTTGTATTTAAACATGACGATTGGTTTAACTTATATTTTTTATCGTAATTAAATCCAATATCGACGGCAAATGAATTTATTGTTTTGACATCAGGTAAATTCTCTCCAATTTTACTTCTTAAATATTTAATTGCAATACCTGTTGAAATTGACTTTTTAAACGAATGTGTATATCCAAACTTAAGAAACAATTCATGTGGATTAATAGTTTCTGCAAACTCATCAACTTCGCTTATTAAATCAATGTGCCCCATATCGAAATAAGAAAAATTTAGTCCTAATGCATTGGATGAGTCAATTGCATAAAATCCGGATACGCTTGAAATATTCAAATCATCAGTAATCTCTTTTAACCAGGGTTCATAACTAAAATTAATACCTGCATATTTAGCATTCCTTGATATTAAAGCCGGGTTTTGATATAAACCTGTATTTTTATAAAAAAGTGATGATACAACACCAACTTCGCCAAATCCGCCTAAACGAGCATTATTATTTATGTCTAAAATTGGTAAAGTATATTCAACATTATTGGTTTGAAGAATGGAAATATCGGGTTGTGAGAAAGAAATATTAGCACTAATCAATAATAAAAAAAGTATAAAAATCAGTTTTATCATTTTTTAATTTTTGTCAAAATAAAAGCCTGTATATATGCTGTTTTAAAACAAAACTTCCGAAGCTATTAAAGACTTCGGAAGCTCAGTAACAAAGATATAATTTTTTAACAACACACAAGAATATGCGTTGTATTATGTAGCACAATTAACACAGTGCCTGCTTTGTGGCATTAAAAGGATTCGTCCAATTGGTATAGGCTTTTTACATTTTGCACATATTCCAAAATCATCTTCTCCAACCTGAGTTAACATATACTTTAACTTACCAAGCTTTTCTTCTGCCTGTCGTAAAGCAGCTTCTGCAACACTCTTATTATTGATGGCATCCATTCTGGAGATTCGGCCAATAGCATTTTCAGGTGCAATTGGTTTTGTTATTTCTTTATACTCAACAATCGATTTTTCTGTTTTATCGATTTCAGTAATGATTTTTCCCTTAATTTCTTTAGCTATTTTATCATCCATCTCAAATAATTTTAAACAAATTGATATTTCGAATGTACTATTTTTTTAAGACTTTCAAGTCTTAACATTAATTAGCGTAAAAAATATGAAAAAAGTATTTAATTTTGGATATTTGAATAGTATGCGTTTACAAAATGATTTTCTGAATGATGTTTTCAATCTTCTAATTTAGAAAAACTGATAACATGATTAACTTATTTGTAATAAGTACAATAGTTTTGATATTAAATATCCCTTTTGGATATTGGAGAGCAAATGTTAAAAAATTTTCTTTGCAATGGATTTTATCTGTTCATATTCCAGTTCCATTTATTGTTGCATTAAGAATCTTCTTCGATATTGGATTTGGCTGGTATACATACCTGTTTTTAGTTTCAGCCTTTATTATTGGTCAAAAACTTGGTGCAATTATTTATAAATACCTTAAAAAAAATGAAATTGTAAGCTCATGTCTTATTATGGATTTACGAAAACTAATTTGTGAGCATTAATTCCATTGCACTATTTTCAATATATAAGAATCAAGCATATATTATTTAAATCTATGTTTCAAGGATTTTTTCTTTATCTTCGTTATGTTTTTCAAATATTATTCACAAAAGCAAACCGAAAAGTTTTTTTTCATTTTTCAAATTAATCGATTCGTAATTTATTTAGTCTATATAATCAAAACAATTAATTATGCGCAAAATTAGAATTAAACTTTCAGTAATAGCCTTACTAATTGTGTTTATAGCACTTTCAACCAAGGCCCAAAACGATGCCCGCTTATTGCGATTCCCCGATATCAATAATAACCTGATAGACTTTGTATATGCAGGCGATATCTGGACAGTAGATGTAAACGGTGGAGATGCTATCAGGTTAACATCACATAAAGGATTGGAATTATTTCCAAGAATTTCTCCTGATGGAAATTGGATTGCATTTTCAGCTGAATATTCAGGCAGCAGACAAGTATATATAATGCCAGCAACAGGAGGAACTCCTCAACAATTAACTTTTTATAACGATGTTGGAGAAATGCCTCCGCGAGGTGGTTTCGATAATGTTATTTTAGACTGGACACCAGATAGCAAGAATGTTCTGATTAGAGGAAACAGAACTCCTTTTGGAGAACGATTTGGTAAATACTTTTTAGTTAGTATTGATGGTGGTTTGGAAAAACCATTGCAAATAACAGATGGCGGTTTTGGTGTACTTTCACCTGATGCTTCAAAAATATGTTATACTCCAATTAGCCGCGAATTCAGAACATGGAAACGTTACAAAGGTGGTCGTGCTTCTGATATCTGGATTTATGATTTAAAAAACGATCTATCGGAAAAGATAACTGATTTTGTTGGAACTGATCAAATCCCGGTTTGGTATAAAAACAAAATATATTTTGCTTCCGACAGAGATTTAACTTTAAATATTTATAGTTACGATCTGGACACCAAAGAAACAAAACAAATTACAACTCATTCTGAATTTGATGTAATGTGGCCTTCAGGCGAAAACGGAATGATTGCTTATGAAAATGGCGGACACATTTATAAACTAAATGTTGAAACCGGAAAAACTGAGAAAGTAACCGTTAATATAAGTTTCGATAATCCAAATATTCTTCCGTATTTTAAAAACGTAAGTGATTTCATAGAAGGCGCTGCAATATCACCAGGTGGTAAACGCGCTTTATTTGATGCCCGTGGTGATATTTTTTCTGTTCCAGCCGAAAACGGTTTTATAATAAACCTTACTAAAACTCAAGGTATTCGTGAAATGTCTCCGGCATGGTCACCAAACGGGAAATATATTTCTTACATTTCTGATGCAAGCGGTGAATACGAAATTTATCTTTTAGAAAATAAAGAGGGAGCTAAAGCCAAACAGTTAACTTTTAACTCAAGAGCATGGAAATATGATCCTATATGGTCGCCAGACAGTAAATATTTATTATTTTCCGATCGTACTTTAAAACTGCAATATATTGATATTGCTACGGGTACAATAAAGATTGTTGCAAGTGCTTATTCTGATGAAATCAGAGATTATAGTTTTTCTCCCGACTCAAAATGGATAACTTATACTAATAATAGTGAAAATAGCAATAGTGCTGTGTGGGTTTACAATCTTGCTTCAAGTCAAAATCATAAATTAACCGATGATACTTTTGCTGATAACAGTCCTGTTTTCTCAAAATGCGGTGATTATATTTTCTTCTTATCAAATCGTGATTTCAATCTTGATTTTTCAAGTTTTGAATTTACTTACTTATATAATGATGCAACCAGAATTTGTGCATTGGCTTTAAGAAAAGATAGTCCAAAGCTGTTTAAATTTAAAAATGATGTTGTAACTGTAAAAACAGAAGAAAAAGCTGAAGACTCATCAAAAGACAAAAAAGGTAAGAAAGATAATGATGAGCCTAAAAAAGATAAACTAAATATTAAAATTGATTTCGATGGTATTACTAATAGAATAATGGATTTACCAATTAAAGATGGTAACTACAGATTCCTTGAAGCTGTTGATGGTGGAATCCTTTATGGTGCTAAAGAAGGATTACATAAATATGATATTTCAGAAGAAAAAGACGAGTTAATTATATCTGATGTCAGATGGGCAATACTATCTGCTGATGGCAAGAAAATGCTTTATACAACAAAAGGTGATTATGGTATTGTAAAAATTTCACCAAAACAAAAAGCTGGTGATGGCAAATTAGATTTGAGTAATGTAGAAATGAAAATTGATCCTAAAAAAGAATGGGAACAAATTTATACCGATGGATGGAGAATTTTTAGAGATTATTTTTATGTTTCGAACTTACATAATATCGATTGGGCCGGTTTAAAAGCCAAATATGCTCAATTATTACCTTATGTAAGCCACAGAGCCGATTTAGATTATATCTTTGGTGAGATCATTGCCGAAACAAACACTGGTCATGCTTATGACAATTATGGTGATTTTGAAAGAGTAAAACGCATTGATGGTGGATTATTAGGAGCTGAATTAACCCCAGATCAAAATGCTAACCGTTACATTATTTCGAAAATTTACAAAGGTGAGAATTGGAATGAAGCACGCCGATCACCATTAACAGAACAAGGTATTAATATTAAGGAAGGAAGCTATTTAATTAGTCTAAATGGTAACAATGTTACTTTAACTGATAATCCTTATAGATTCCTTGAAAATGCAGCTAATAAACATATCGAAATAACTATAAATTCAACACCATCTGAAACCGGTGTTAAAACTTTTACCGTAAAAACTATTAGTAGCGAACTTAATTTATTCTATTTAGATTGGGTTGAAGCTCGTCGTAAAATGGTTGATGAATTATCTGGAGGAAGAATTGGTTATATCCATGTTCCCAATACTGCTTTTGAAGGTAACCATGAATTATATCGTGGAATGTATGCATATCATACTAAAGAAGCTTTAATTATTGACGATAGATTCAATGGTGGTGGATTTATTCCTGCATATATGATTGATATGCTTAATCGTAAAACTCTAAGTTACTGGCACCGAAACAAATTGAAATCAATGAAATCACCAGGAATAGCACATAACGGTCCTAAAGCTATGTTAATTAATGGATATTCATCATCGGGAGGTGATGCATTCCCTTACTATTTCAAGAAAAAGGGATTAGGTACATTAATCGGAACAAGAACCTGGGGCGGATTAGTAGGTATTCAGGATGGAAGAAGATTTGTTGACGGTGGTAGTTTTCGTGTTCCTCAGTTTGGAGTTTATGACGAAAACTCAGAATGGATAATTGAAGGTATTGGTGTTTATCCTGACATTGAAGTTGTTGACAGACCTGAACTTACCGCAAAAGGAATTGATCCTTCTATTGAAAAAGCAGTTGAAGTTTTGCTTAAAGAACTGGAAGCAAATCCTGTAAAGAAACCAAAATCACCTGAAGCACCTGACCGCTCAGGATGGATTGAAAAGGAAATAAAATAAATAACATACTAAAGCCGGATTTACTCCGGCTTTTTTAGTGCCATTTTACTATTATTTAAAGTATCCTAAATTAAATTTTATTTGATATTTGGCCTTTGAAATTTGGAATTTGACATTTAACGTCTTGGGTTATGATCCAGATAATTATTTAATGGATTTGTAACACTTGTATTTAATGATTTAATCCAGTCAATTAAAGGTTGCCTGTAATGAACTGAAGTATTCATAGGTTCATCATCATATTCAGAAAAGTGATTGTCTGAAAGCGAATATAAATAATCAGTTGTTAAAACTGTATACGTTGAATCGGTATGGATTGGGGTTCCATCCATTAGTTTAAATCCATCAATAGTTGTCATACCTCCAACTAAAAAATCATCAACAACATCTATAAGTTCAGCTCCTGTTAAATCAAGTTCCAAAATTATATTTTCAAATGGTAAAAGTCCAACCATAGATTCCAGAGTAATATCTCCCTGGAAAATATCCTGACGTATTCCACCGGAATTTGTTAAAGACACATCAGCATTTGGAAAAGTATAAAACCATGAATCACAAACCATATTTCCCATTTCGGTAGTTGATCTGGGAATAGTTTCATCTGCATATCCAATAATCTCTGCTAATTCTGCCTCTGTTTGATCAATCCAGTAGTTAACTATATACTGAATATCAGAATCAATATTATGCATATTATTCCAAACAATCTTATAATCAAAATTAATCGTCTCCCCAGTCGTTTTATTATAATCAAATTCAACTTTTGCATAAGCTCTCATATTACTTCTAGCCTGAATTAATACTACACCATTTAATTCTTTTGCTACTACCTGATGACAATGCCCTCCGCCTATTATACAAATTTCATTTGCCTTAGCAACTGATGCCAGTTCTTCCATTTCATATTCACAAATATGTCCTACCAGAATTAACACCTCTGCTCCTTCGTTTTTTGCTTTTACCGAATATTCTGCGATTGCCTCTGAATACGACGTAAATTCAAAATCGGCTACATTTACCGGGGCAGTTGTATAAGGTGTGCTTAAAGATGATAAGCCAATTATACCAACCTTTACTCCTTCAATTTCTTTAATAATATATGGTTTAGCAAAATTTGGGATTTCACCTGTGGTTCTGTTTTTTATATTGGCTGATATCAAAGGAAAATTCATCTGCTCTAATCGGGTATTAAGGCCTTCAATCTTAAAATCAAATTCATGATTACCAATAGCAGATACATCATACTCCATTGCATTCATAACCTCTACCATCGATTCTCCTTGAAACCATGTTGAAATAGCAGGACCTGTCCACATATCTCCACCACTTAGAATTAGATATTTATCCGAACCATCATAAGCTTCAACAGATTTCCACATGTTCATTAAACCTGCAGCTCCATCATAATCGTTTGTTGGTTCCATCCATCCATGTTCATCATTGGTATAAAAAACAACAATATTGACAAGACTATCTTCAGATGTATCTTCATCATTACTTGTTGAGTTATTATTATTCTCACAAGAAATAAGAATAGAAGCCCCAAGTATGAATAAAAAATAAATTATATTTTTCATTTTATAAGAATTTATCTGTATCAAATATACAACTAAATATTAATCATTGTTGACCTCAAATAAATTTCAAAATATAAAAACAACTTATTATCTAATGTTTAATACTTGGATATCTTAAAAATAAAAAAAAGCGAAACCCCTATAGCCTCGCAACGAAAAAATTAACTTAACCTTACCGGTGAATTTATATTGAATTGTTATATTTTATTACATAAAAACTGATATTAAAATATTACTTATAAAAAGATTTTATTAAATAGACTTCTCTTTTACAAAAAAGTTGCAGTAAATTTCATTTTTTTAATATTTTTACCAATTCATTTAATCAAAACACAATAAAAATGTCAAAAGAATTTAAAGCAACAGAATACATTTTACAATCAGTTAATACCGGCAAACAGTTTAAGGATGCAGGTTGGACTTTAGATGCTCCGGGAGAAGATAAACCATCTTTAATTCGTGCTATATATCAGAAAAAGCAAATTGATGTTAAAGACCAATCGCATGGTATATACAGATTTGCAGACTGGTTACCAATACATAAAACACTGGAAGGCTCATCAGCTCCTGTTACATATAAAAGTAAAGGATTAGCAAATCATTTAGGCTTAACAAATTTATATATCACCTTTAGTGGATATTGGCCTGAAATAGGCTCAAATTTTCCAACCTGTTCATTTAAAGAAACAGAAGCATAT
>JAUVUS010000114.1 GCA_030600865.1 Bacteroidales bacterium
ACTAATTACCTTAGTGATGTCTTGTGTCTTAGTGACTTAGTGGCGAAAAAACAATTGCCACAAACCAGCCTGCGGCAGGCAGGAATTCAAAAACACTAAATTCACACTAAATTAAATCAGAATTATAAAAAGATAAAACTTTAACTACATTTAATTTATATCAGAACCTTATTTAATAAAAAATCAGCAAATTCGTTCAACAATAAAGGCGATTGTGGCCTTGTAACTCTATAAACCTTAATCTCAGGTAAAAGTTTATTTAATATCTGGAAATGATCAAGTTGTTTTTCAAGTCCCTGGACAAATCTATATCTATAAGTATTATTTTTTATTGCATTAAATTTTTTAATTCCTGTTAACTCCTCGTATTCAAAACCGGGAGAATTTTTTGTATTAATAATAATAATGTTTTTTAAAGGAAGCGGTTCGTTAAAATAATTCTCATTAATTGGCACTTGAAATTTCTTCACATTTGGTCTGATTTCTGCCAAAGATTCTTTATTAAAATCCAGTTTCTGTAATACATCATTCCATATTTTTATATTAGGAAATCCAGGGACAACTTCCAGATTATGATTCACAACACTGATATCATCAGCCAAAGCACTGTAAGCCTCACTGACAAAATAAGCAGCAATGGAAGATTTTCCCACTCCGCTTAAACCGGTAAAAATAGTTGCTGAATTGCCAAATTTTATGGCGCTCCCATGCACAGGCAACAAACCTCTTTGCAAAAATAAGGCTCCAAATGCCGAGCCTAATAAAAAAAGCCGGACTTCTTTATCTACTGTGGTTTTTACAGTATCGACAATTATCTGTTTTCCGTTATTTACATAGTACTTTGCAATATGATCTACTTCGAGTAAAAATTCATTTTTAGCAGCCTGGTATTTTACTCCTTGTTTGGTTATTTCTTTAAGCTGTTTGGGAACTTCTCCAAGTTTAATCTCAACATCAGGCAAACCTTCAAATACCAACAATTCAGGAATTTCAAATTCTGATTTTATGATTAATCCAAATGCTTTATATGTAAATGTTTCCGCCATATTTATTTTGCTATCACAAATTTACATGAAAATCCTATAAATCTATGTATTATTGGAGTTTTTGGTTGTAGAATAATCTTTTAGGGGATACAACAATTTTCCCTAATCACATAATAATTTAAATAATCTTGTATGTTAATCTTTGTGAATTCTTGGTGTTCTTGCCTGCCCTGACTGCCGTCAGGCAGGTGGCAAGCAGGTTTGTATCTTGGTGGCGAATATTTTCCTGCCACTAAGGCTCAAAGACACTAAGATGCACAAAAAATAAAATTTGTCATACACCCAATCTTTTGTATTTGTTTATCTTTGTTAAAACTGTTTTTGCATGAATTCTATTTTTGGAAGAATCAATATTAATCGAAGCCCTGTTGACGAATCTCTTTTTAACAAAAGCATTGATGAATTATGTATTTTTTCTAATGTAAAAAAGGAATTAATAACTGATAGTCATTGGGGATTTGGGCAGGTTCTTTTTGCTCCATTCAAAAACAATGTTGATAAAAACTCTGATATAAATTCCAAATTTATCATTGTTTCAGACTCCATTATATATAATAAAACAGAAATTTTAAACAAATTAGAAATTTCGGATATAATCCTTAATGATGATATAATTATTTTAAAAGCATTTGAGAAATGGGGTAAAAATTGCTTAAACCATTTGTTGGGAGATTTTTCATTTGCTATCTGGAACATCGAAAAAGAAGAACTTTTTTGTGCGAGAGATCATTTTGGGGTAAAACCTTTTAATTATCATTTTGATGATACGAGTTTTGTTTTTTCATCAGATATTCCCGGAATATTAGCACAGACCGATTTAAGCTTTAGTATTGATGAACAATATATTGCCGATTCCATTTCAATTGTAAAATCTGAAAAGTTCAGAACTACTTATAATGAAATCCAAAAACTTCCTCCAGCTCATTATTTAACTTTAAAAAACGGCAAATTAGAAATTAATCAATATTGGGAGCTAAAGCCACAAAAGACAATTTCTAAAAACAATGTTGAAATTATTGATGAATTTAAATCTTTACTTATTGAATCTGTAAAGTGCAGGGCGACAGGTAAAAATTCTGTTGGAACAGAATTAAGCGGAGGGCTTGACTCATCAACTGTTACAGCAATAGCTTCTCAATTTACCCAGCTAAAAACTTTTTCACATGTTTTACCTGATCATCTTTTGGGTAAGATTCACCCTTTTAAAGACGAACGTAAATTTATTAACCTTTTAGCCAATTACTGCAAAATACCAGAAAAGCATTTTATTACATCAGAAAACAAAACACTGGTTGAGGTAATAGACCAAAATGTGCTTAACTTTAAAAGTCTGACACAACAGGGATTTGGAGTTTTTTCGGATCATTTGTATCAAACGGCGATGCAGGAAAATATTTCTGTATTATTATCCGGATTTGGTGGAGATGAAG
This sequence comes from Bacteroidales bacterium, assembly GCA_030600865.1. GTDB lineage: Bacteria > Bacteroidota > Bacteroidia > Bacteroidales > UBA12077 > UBA12077. Next base: position 2,477 of record JAUVUS010000114.1, read on the forward strand.
TGGTAACTTCCAAATCATTAGGATATATTACTGAACTTGCAGCAAATAAACAGTGGAAAGAATTAAGCGAAGATTTGAAAAATCAGAGTCATGACAGATTTCAATATTTAAAAACAATCGCAAAATACAAACTGAAATCTAAATTGCCATTTGTTTCTAAAGTTGTGGCTTTAATAAAAAACGGGAAGCCCTGGTGGTTTGGGAAATTTAATAATCTGGCTATAAACAGAGATTTTTCTGATAGATTAAATATTAAAGAACGATATTTCTCGAATTATGAAAAAGCAGGAAACCTGTCGTTACAAGAAAAAAACATTGAAAGAATAACTCATCCACATGTTTCGCAGCGACTTGAATATTGCTTATTAATTGCAAGAAAATACGGAATAGAATATCGTTATCCTTTACTTGATGTAAGATTAATAGAATGTTATCTGGCTATACCGGCAAGATTAAAAGCGCGAAATGGAATTGGAAGATATGCTATTAGAAAAGCTATTGAAGGTTTAGTTCCTGAGAAAATCCAGTGGAGAAATGATAAAAGCGGAGCTACAATTCCAACTGTTTTTATGAGAACGATAAATGATCAGAACAGGATTTCAGAAATAATAAATAAAGCCAAATCAAATAAAACAATTAAAAGATACATTGATTTAGACAAGTATGAGCAATGGTTTCATAAATTATGTAAAAGATCAGAAGAAACTCAAAAATATATTAATCCCGGGGCTTTTTATAATTACCTTAAACTGATATTATTTATTGAAAAGAATCCGAAGTTATTTAAAAAAACCTGAATTTTATCCGTTGCACCGCTTAAAGCGGTTCCACGGAAGGAATTGCACGTGCAACGGCTAATTTCCTGAAATTAACGGGTTAACCCGTTAGTTCACACAGGAAAATGATTATAAACACATGAAACAGTATATAAAGTATGTAGAAGATAGGTTTTCGAATGAGTTAAAGCTATTAACAAGTTTATCTCAACATGAAATTGATGTGGATTCTATTACCGAGGTTTTGTCAGAAATTAATTGGGACTTATTCATTCAACTCGTACTAAAACACCGATTGGTTTCGCATATATTAAAACATATTCATAAAATCGAAAATCATATTCCTGATGAAATAATTAACAGCTTAAAAGAAATAAAACTTAATCAATCTAAAACCTCTCTGGAATATACAAGTATCCTGATTAAAATAAATGATCTTTTCCAAAGTAATAATATTAAATACATCTCGTTTAAAGGTCCGTTACTATCACTGGAATTATATGATGATATCGGATTTAGAAATTTTAGAGATTTAGATATACTGGTTGAAAAAGAAAATATTGAAGAAGCCAGAAAAATAATTGAAGATTTAAACTTTAAAAATATTTACCCCAGGATTCCTCTTTCAAATCAACAAAGAAAAGTAAATTATAGCATTAGTCATCATTATCATTTTACACATAATAAAAAGCCAATAGAAATTGAGTTACATTGGAATATAACCAATCCACAATCTTTTTTTGGTATAATTACAAGAGATATTCTATCTCATTCTAAATCAATTGACATCTCCAATCATGATATACCATATATTTCAACAACAGAGAATCTGGTTTATCAAGCAGCGCATGGTTCAATTCACCAATGGTATCGATTATTCTGGTTAAAGGATTTTTCTGAACTTCTTTTAAAATATTCAAATGATGAAATTAAAAATGCCTGGGAATTATCTAAAAAATTAAAATTGGAAAAATGCTTTTGTCAAGCATGTATTCTGTCGCATTTAATATATAAAATTGATTTACCTGATTTTATAAATTCCAATATCAATAAAAATTTGATAATAATTCCATTAAATTCAATTCATATAAACGACTTAAGCCAGCAAGGATTAAAGGGAAAAATTAAATTCGTTTTTTACAGGTTGCAGATGAAACCCGATTTTAAGTATTATTTCGAATTAATATACCGACTAAGAACACATTTGTCGGATTGGGAATTCCTAAAACTTCCTAAGTATTTGTTTTTCCTTTATTACTTATTAAGGCCTTTTCTGTTGGTTTTTAAATTCTTATTTCAAGTAAAATATATGCCAAATGAAAAACATCCGAAGTTTTAAAAACTTCGGATGTTTAGGAAAATTATTATGTCTTAAATTCTATTGGATTAAATACAAATCCATGCTCAGAAAAATGTTTTAAAACTTTTGGTAAAACATACTTAAGGTTTCTTTCTGCTTTTAAAGTATCATGAAAAACAATAATTGATCCTGATTCTGAGAAATCTAAAACATTCTTTAAACATTTCTCCTTATCTAACTTGCTATCATAATCTCTGCTGAACACATCCCACATAATAATCTTAAAATCTTCTTTTAACTGTCCTATTTGTTGTGGACGAATTTTTCCAAAAGGAGGCCTAAATAAATTAGAATCAATTACCTGTGCTGCTTTTTGCACACTTTCAACATATTTTTGGTTGCTGGTTTTCCAACCTTTTATATGAGTATAAGAATGATTCCCGACTGAATGTCCTTCATTAAGAATTTGATTATATAAGTCAGGATGCTTTTTTACATTTTTACCAATACAAAAGAAAGTTGCCTTAGCATTAAATTCCTTTAAAGCAGTAAGTACCCACGGTGTAATTTCTGGTGTTGGTCCATCGTCGAATGTTAAAAACAACTCATTATCCTTGCCCGTAAAGTGCCAGGTTAAATCTCTAAAGATTTTTGCTGCTATATGTTCTTTTTTTAACATTAAATTTTAGCTACTATAACGTTGCATATATTGCATGAACTTAAGTTCGATTTCTTTTGCTATTTCAATTTGATTATTATCTGTTGTTATTTTATAAAGCTCTTGTAAAATATACAAATCTAACTGTTTTTCGTTTGATATATCTTTTGTTCCATTTGTATATTTAGCATCAAGACCAAAATAATATTCCAGTTCAATATACATTTTATTTACAAGATTGTCAACTAAACTGTTAGCTTTATCAATTGCCCCGGCATGATAATATGCCGAGATTACCGAAAGCAGTGTATTGTTAAAAGGTATTTTATGATCGGGAAATAATTCCATACATCGATCAAGCACTAATAAAGCTGAATCATTTTTATTTTCTTCAATGAGTTTTTCTGCTAAACGACCAAAACTACTTCGAAGGTTTGAGAACATACGAATGTTATTTTCATCAAAATAAATATCGTTTTCTTCAATGCCTCCCCAGCGGAATTTGTTCATTATATTATCATACATTACATCTGAATCTACTTCTCCATTGAAAAATCTTTCCGTTTTAGCTTGCACCGGAACTAATTGATAAGTCAAGCCATCAACTTTAAAATATTTTTGCAGATTAAAATATTTTGTACTTGTTACAGTCATTGCCCAATAAATTGGACGTTCCCAGTTATTTGTAGCTAACATATCTAATAACATTAAACCATCTTTATACAAATAACTTTGACCAAAACTCCATTCCATCTCATCTATAATTCGATCTTTATATTTCTCACTAACAATCCCCTTGCTTAAAATATCTTTGGAATTAATTTTTAGTTTAAATTTTTTCGTTGGGATATAATTGATAGTTTCGTTTGCAACAAACGGAGATTTAATTTTAGTTTTAGAATCGTCACTTGCAATAAAATCAACAACATCTTTAACGTCAACAGCCTGGCCAATACGATCATATATTGGCAATATATCCCTGTTTCCTTTGTGATACTTGTCGTGAGTAAGTGAAAATGGCAATCGTTCAGATTCATATGATTTTCGGCTCATTTGATCGATATACCAGGCAGCACGTAAGTAACTTAAATTACAAACCTTTATGTCTGTCCTAATACCTTCAACTTCCTGCACATACCATAGAGGGAAAGTATCATTATCGCCATTGGTAAACAATATGGCATTCTTGTTACAAGAATTCAGGTAATTATACGCCAAATCACGAGCTGTATATCTGCCCGATCTGTCATGATCATCCCAGTTTTCTGAAGCCATTATTCCAGGAACTAAAACCAAAGTTATTAAAGTTATTAGAATTGCCGAAATTGATTTAGGAACCTTTTTGCTTAATAAATTAATCAATCCTGCCACACCTAATCCTAACCAAATCGAAAAAGCATAAAAAGATCCGGCAAAAGCATAATCTCTTTCGCGCGGTTGTAAGGGATATTGATTTAAGTATACCACAATTGCTGCTCCTGTTAATATAAACAGCATTAATACAATTGTAAAATCGTATTTATTTTTCTTGTAGTGAAACAATAATCCGACCAAGCCTAATATTAGCGGTAACATATAATATTTATTTCTCGCCGGACTGTTTTTCAAGTGTTCAGGAACCTTATTCTGATCATCAAGTCTGGCATCATCGACAAATGGAATTCCACTTATCCAGTTGCCTTTTAATACATTCCCGTGTCCTTGAATATCGTTTTGCCGACCAGAAAAGTTCCACATAAAATACCTTAAATACATGTGGCCTATCTGGTATTTAAAGAAAAATGCCAGATTATCAGCAAAAGATGGTCTTATTCTTTTTTCAACTTGCCCCCTTCCATTCGTAACAGAAATTTCCTTATTAGAAAGGTTGACCCATTTTTTATATTCATTCACATGTTTTTTGTCGGAACTATACATTCTTGGCAAAAGTGTTGTAAACCGAGGGTCAAATTCTACTTTTATTTTATAATCAGCAATAACATATTTGCCATCTTTTTTTATATAAACAGCTTTTGTACGTTTATTATCAATCATTGGAGCATCGAAAGTCTGACCATAAAACAATGGCCTGTCGCCATATTGCTCTCTGTTTATATAATACAGTAAATCAAAAACATTGTCCGGATTATTCTGATCCATTGGGGGATCGGCAGATGAGCGGATAACAATCATAGCGAAAGAAGAATACCCGATAAGAATAACTGTAATACCCAGTATAATTGTATTGTAAACAACTTTCCCTTTTCGCTGAGTGTATTTGATTCCCCATACAATTAATGAAATTAAAACAGCGGCATAAAATATCACTCCTGAATTATATGGTAAGCCAAAACCATTAACAAATAATAAATCAAACCATGAAGCAATCTTTATCACTCCCGG
>JAUVUS010000177.1 GCA_030600865.1 Bacteroidales bacterium
AATTGCCATGTTTGGAAGTACTGCTCTGGCAGGTTATACAATTGCAATTCGAATAATCATTTTTGTTTTGCTTCCATCATGGGGAATAAGTAATGCTGCGGCTACTTTAGTTGGTCAGAATCTTGGTGCTAAGAAACCAAATAGGGCAGAACGAGCAGTGTGGGCAACTGGTTATGTTAATATGGTTTTATTAGGTATTGTTTCTATTATTTTTATAATTGAACCTCATTTCTTTATAAAACTTTTTATTAATAATACTGATATAATTACAACCGGAGCACAAGGATTAAGGATTATTAGCATCGGATTTATTTTTTATGCTATGGGAATGGTAATGATACAAGCTTTTAATGGTGCAGGTGATACTCGTACTCCAACTAAAATTAATATAATATGTTTTTGGATTATAGAAATTCCTTTGGCTTACTTCCTTGCCAAATCATACGGAATGAATGAATCTGGAGTGTATACTGCTATTATTATTGCCGAATCGATTATGACACTTATTGCAATGTGGCTATTCAAAAAAGGTAAATGGAAAACGGAACAAATATAAAAATCGAATCTGCCTGATTTAAAACATGGCAGGATTTATTTTAAGGTCACAACAAAAAAATTAAGTTTAAAAATTAGAAACAGGTGTTGTAAAAAAGAATGTAGCACCTTTTCCTGGTTCGCTCTCTGCCCATATTTCCCCTCCATTTCTCTCAACAAATTCTTTACTTAAGAGTAACCCTAAACCAGACCCTGCTTCGTTATTTGTTCCGGATGTGGTATAAAAACTAGCAGTATCAAATATTTTACCGGCAGTTTCATTATCGAAACCAATACCAGTATCTTTTATCGAAACTTTATGAAACTGAACAGCTCGTTCAACAGAAATATCAATTGAACCTCCACGAGGTGTATATTTAATAGAATTTGATATAATATTCCGAACTACGCTCATTAACATATTCTTATCTGCTAATACGTCAAAATTGTCATCCATTTTAACGGTTAATTTTATTCCTTTATGATCCGCAATAGTTCTAAATAATTGTAAATTTCTTTTTATTATTGTATTTATACTAATATTCTCTGGTGAGAAACTTATTTCTCCTCTTTGACTTTTAGCCCATAGCAATAGGTTCTCAAGCAGATCACTAACCGATTGCACAGATTTCATAAAAATATTAAATGTCTCAAGTAAGTTTTTATCCTGAGTTATTTCTTCATCTTCTAACAACATTTCAATCAAAGACTTTAGGTTTCCTATAGGGCCTCGTAAGTCATGCCCAACAATTAAAAACATTTTGTCTTTAGTCTTATTAATATTATCAAGTTCTTCTTTTTGCTTTTCCAATAACTTATTTTGCTCTCTTCTATGCTTTAATGAAATCGAAACATAAACAAAAAGGGCAGTAATTAATCCTAATATTATTAATAGTGCAGAATTATAAGTTCTTGCACGACGAAGTCCCAATTCCTTAATTTTTTTATCCTTATTTAGCAAATCTATTTCAGCTTGTTTTCTTTGTTTTTCAAACTGATATTCAAGATTAAACATTTTCTCTGAAAGCTGTTGGCTAAATAGTGTATCATTGTAATTTATAATACATTCTAAATGTTTTGAAGCCATCCTATAATTACTAGTATTTAAATCTATATCAGATAAAATCTTAAAATTGTCTCGGATTATTAGTTTGGCACCTATTTCTTTTGCAATCTTCATACTTTTCTCAGCATTAGTTTTTGCCATGTTATAATTCCCAATTAAAAGATAAGCTTTGGCTAACTTAGTATGAATATTAGCATACAGATCTTTATCCATATTCTTATCTACATCTTCCAAAGCACGTCTGTAATTTTCTAATGCTAATGTATTTTCACCCAGTTCTAAATAAATGTCTCCAATATACTTATAACAAACAGGCTGCCCCGAAACCTGATCTATTTCAATTCTCAATTTAAGTGCTTTATTAAAATTTTCCAGCGCTTCAATATTTTGTTCTCTTAACATTTGTGCCCGACCAATATTTAAATACACATATCCTAACATTCTTTTATGATCAAGTTTTTCAGCAATTTCTTTTCCTTTGTTAAGATTTTCTAAAGCATTGTAATAGTACCCCTGATAAATATGTAGATTCCCAATATTAATATATGCATAACCTTCTTGTTCTATTTCTCCATATTTTTTTGCAAGCTCTAATCCCTTATAATAATAATCCATTGCTTCAGAGTAATTTCCTAAAATTCTATATGCTACCCCAATAAAACTATGGGCTTGTACAAGTTCTTCGTAGTTATTATATTCTTCTGCAAACTTGATTGCTTCTAAGCCATAATCTATAGATTTTTCAGGTTCTGAATTTCGAAGTTCCCAACTAAGCTCATTCAGGAGCTCTGCTTTTAACGAGTCTTCCATATTGATCAGCTTTTTATAAAGGCTGTCAATCTGTGGATTATTTGCAATTAAATTAAAGGATAAGGCTAAAAATACCAGAAGTAAAATATTCTTTTTCATAATATTAGCATATTTTCAAAGGTATAAAAATATATAAAAATATCGGACAAAATAATAATTTTTACACCTATATGCTAAATTTTACATTAAAGTACCGAAATCAACGATTAAACATTAGTAAAAATTAATATAAATTTGTGCTGTTAATGTAATAATTTAGCAAAACTGTATACTAATTACTTAGTAAAATACCAAAAACTACATAAATAGATGGAATTACTTAAAGCACAAAATATTGAGAAGAAGTTTGTGAATCACCTGGCTTTGGATAATGTTAATATTAGCATCCCCGAAAACAGTATTTATGGCCTGCTCGGGCCAAATGGAGCAGGAAAAACAACACTTATCAGAATAATAAACCTTATAACTGCTCCCGATAAAGGTGAGATTTTATTAAAAGGAAGACCTTTGCAGCCAGAAGACGTAAATATTATTGGATATCTGCCAGAAGAACGTGGTTTATACAAAAAAATGAAAGTTGGGGAACAGGCTTTATATCTTGCCCGGTTAAAAGGCTTATCGAAAAGAGATGCTCTTAAACGATTAAAATACTGGTTCGAAAAATTTGAAATGCAGGCTTGGTGGGATAAAAAAGTCGAAGAACTTTCTAAAGGAATGGCTCAAAAGGTTCAGTTTGTTACTACTATACTACACGAACCGGAATTATTGATATTTGATGAACCTTTTAGTGGGTTCGATCCTATAAATGCTAATATGTTAAAACAGGAGATTATTGAGCTGAAGAAAAAAGGAGCAACCATAATATTTTCTACTCATAACATGGCATCAGTTGAAGAATTGTGTGATCACATTACTTTAATAAATCAATCACGAAACATTTTAGAAGGTAATATTGACGATATTCGAAAAAAATACAAATCGAATATTTATGAAGTCTCTTTTAACGGAGAAGTAGAAAAACTTGAGAAATCACTTAATAAGTATTATGAAATAATTGATAAAACTAAGGTTAATGGGCATAATGCTGTTCGTATAAAATTACTACATCAAACAAATGAAAACGAATTGCTTTCATTAATTATTCCTTCTGTTGAAATCATATCATTCAAAGAACTTATTCCAAGTATGAACGATATTTTTATAAAAGTAGTAAACGAATACAAAAATTAATTTAATTATTTGAAAATTAATACTCCTATGAATAAAATCAAATTAATAATATCCCGAGAATATTTGACAAGAGTAAAAAAGAAATCATTTATTGTAATGACAATTCTCGGCCCGGTTCTTTTTGCTGCAATGATAGTTGTTCCTACATGGCTGGCTTCAATGAAAGATACCGATGTAAAGAATATAGCTGTTATCGATAATTCAGGTATCTTTATAAATAAGATTGCCGATACCGATTATATTAAGTTCGGATATTTGAAAAATAAAAAACTCGAAGAATTAAAAGCTAATTTTTCTGAGTTAGATTATTATGCAGTTTTACAAATACTTCCAAGCATCACTTATGAACCAAGTGCCGTTCATTTATATTCAAAAAAACAACCAAGTTTTTCGGTAAAATCGCATATAGCAAATGCTATGGAAAAAGAGTTAAAAAATAAAAAACTGCGATCTCATGGTATAGATGAAGAGGTACTAAAATCTATAAAATCAGATGTCTCAATACGTACAATCCAGTGGACAGATGATGGCAAAGAAAAAGAAAGCTAAACTGAAATAGCTATGGTTGTTGGTTATGCCAGTGGCTTTTTAATTTATTTCTTCATTTTCATGTTTGGTGCCCAGGTAATGCGTGGAGTTATTGAAGAAAAAACCAGTAGAATAGTTGAAATTATTATTTCATCGGCAAGGCCATTCCAATTAATGATGGGGAAAATTGTTGGGATTGCCCTGGTTGGTTTAACACAATTCTTGCTATGGATATTGCTTACCTTTATTATTATAACTGGAGTTAAGACAGTGTTTTTCCCTGAATTAGGAACAAAAAATACGCAGGAAATTGTAGTTCAGGATCTATTAGAACAACAAAATATACCTCAGGTTGAAACACTCGATCCACAAAACATGGACAAGTTTACAAGTATACTTAATTCCGCTAAATCAATGAATTTTGGTGTATTATTTGGCTCGTTTATCTTTTTCTTTTTAGGTGGATATTTATTGTACGGCTCTTTATTTGCAGCCATAGGTTCTGCTGTTGATAATGAGACAGATACACAGCAATTTATGCTTCCGATTACAATACCTTTAATTCTCGGTATTTTTGTAATGATGAATGTCGTACAAAATCCCGAAAGCTCTGTAGCATTCTGGTTTTCAATAATACCATTTACTTCTCCAATTGTAATGATGGTTCGGATTCCTTTTGGCGTTCCATATTGGGAAGTTGCACTATCAATGGGGTTATTGGTATTAACATTTATTGGCTCTACATGGTTTGCAGGTAAAATTTATCGTACAGGACTTCTTATGTATGGTAAAAAGGTAAATTATAAAGAACTGTGGAAATGGTTACGATATAAGTCTTAATGATGAATGAATATGGGACTAGTCTGCCTGACGGCAGGGTTGATCAATATTCGCTAATCAAAATAAAATATTTCTATCAAACGCTTTATTTTCTCAAAACTATCTGTTTACTTAGCAGATAGTTTTTTTATTTTAAATTTTGTTATTATGAGAATCGCAATTATCGACATGGGTACTAATACTTTCAATTTACTTATTGTCGAAACTTCTGATAATAATCAATATAAAATCATTTTTAAAGATAAAGCCGGTGTAAAACTTGGCAAAGATGGTATTAACAATAAATTAATTACCCCCGAAGCATTTGAACGTGGAATAAACGCGATTTCACAACATATGGAAAGTATAACACAATTTAATGTTAAAAAAATTATTACTACTGCAACATCCGGAGTTAGAAGTACAGAAAACGGTAAAGAATTTGTCGATTCCATTGAAAATAAATTTGGAATTCAAGTACAAATAATATCCGGCGATGAAGAAGCAGAATTAATTTATCGTGGTGTAAAACAAGCGGTAAAATTCAATAATGAGAATGTATTAATTCTTGATATCGGCGGTGGAAGCAACGAGTTTATAATAGCTAATAGTACAGGTATTATCTGGAAAAAAAGTTTTAAATTAGGAATGGCCAGATTGCTTGACATGTTTAAACCATCAGACCCGATTACTTCAGATCAGACAAAGAAAGTTGAACAGTACATTGACTCTGAACTTGAATCCTTATACGAAGCTTTTGAAAAATACCAGGCTAAAAAATTAATTGGTTGCTCAGGTACTTTCGATTCATTTCGGGCAATGATAATAGCTAAA
>JAUVUS010000411.1 GCA_030600865.1 Bacteroidales bacterium
ATGCAACAACAGCCGACATAGCTGCTTCTACTGACAAAAACTATGTTACCGATGCTCAACTGACGGTAATTGGTAATACATCTAATACCAACACGGGCGACCAGGATTTAAGCAGTTTGGCAACAAAAATAAATGTATTGGAATTAGATAATACCACAGCATTTACACCAGATGCCGATTATGAACCTGCAACTAAAAAATATGTTGATGATAATTTGGGAACAAGCGCACACTATGTAGGCGAACTATACGGTGGTGGAATAGTTTATTATGTTGACCAAACCGGACAACACGGATTAATTGCAAGCTTAGATGACCTTGACGGTGGAAGTGGCGTAGCATGGAGCAATATTACTGATGTAGAAATAGGAGCATCTGCAAAAAAATATTACGACGGAACTGGAAATACAACAGCAATAATTGGACAAAGCGGGCATACAAGCAGCGCGGCAAAACTTTGCGACGATTATTCAAACGATGGTTTTATAGATTGGTATTTACCAAGTACACTTGAATTAAGACAAATGGATGATGCAATACTGATTATATATAATGTACTTGCAAACGATGGTAACGGAACAACCAATCCATTAAACCCTGAATATGTTGCCCCTACTTACGGACGATATTGGTCTTCTACGGAGTACGATAGTTACTTCGCGAGGTACTACTTTTTCCCCAACGGTTCCTCGCTCTACTCCAATAAGCCAAATCCATATAGGGTTCGAGCCGTGCGAGCTTTTTAACTACTTGCCAGCCGAAAGGCTGGTTTATCTATTTAACAATTAATACCGCGTAGCGGCCAGCTGGCGCCGACATGCTTGTCTGCCCTGACTGCCGTCAGGCAGGCGACAGGTAGATTGTCGGGGCCCCGTTCGGTAGTTTAGTTCCGAATTCTAAGACTAAAACAAACAATTCGATTCTAAATTAATAATATGTATTTTTATTAATTTCATGAAATGATTTTAAACGATGATTTTTCTTCATATATGTTTTATTTTATTTTTTGTATAATTATTGTCCGTCTATAAACAAGTTAGCAACAAGGCGGAATCCTGCTGATTAATTAAATATTTGAAAATGATTTATAAAGTTTGTAAACCAAGAACTGAACTTTTACCATATATTAATTGTTTTTGGGTATTAGAGATTAATAATTCTGACTCAAATAACATCCCTATAAAAACTATTCCTCATGGCTTAACCGAACTCATTACAATATATTCAGGAAGTGGTGTTATAAATAGTGTTAATAACAATTTCAATATTAAACCTGATATTTATTTTAGAGGCCAAAGAACAAATTATACTATTTTCTGTGATTATGAAAAAATTGGAATAATAGCATGTGTGTTCACTCCAATAGGTGCCTCAAGTTTTTTCTCAATTCCAATTAATATTTTGCAAAACCTAACTGTAAACTTATGTGATATCATTGGTCATCGGGCTATTACGTGGTACGATAACTTAATGAATATAGAAGATATTGAAAGTAAAATTCATTTTATAGAAGAACAATTACTTCAGTTGATGAAAGAACGCCATTTTTTTTCAGACAAATCTATTATGGCAAGTATTACAGCGATCAATCAATCGCAAGGAAGAATATTTACAAAAGAATTGGCCAATAAAATTGGATTAAGTGAGAAACAGTTTGAAAGAAGATTTTCTTCTACCGTAGGTATTATGCCTAAAAAATATGCTCGTATAGTTCGTTTTAAAAGTATACTTCAATCCATAAATAATAATCCAACCGAAAGTCTAACCTCACTAACCTATAATTTTGGGTATAGCGATCAGGCTCATTTCATTAAAGAGTTTAAATACTTTTCAGGAATAACACCCCAAAAATATAAAAAAAATAAACTCATACAATCACCATGTTTCTTTTCCAACCAAGATAGTATGAACTTATAAGATACCATTTCTTATTTTTTTATCAAATGTCGATTTTTTACAATTTTTGAAATTTTATTCATTGCAATTTTGTATCGTAAATAATTTTTACTAAAAAACATAACGATGGATTTAAATTTATTTTTCGAGCGAATGGCTGAATATAACAATACAATTTGGCCAACACAAATTATTACATATTGTATTGGCATATTCTTAACTATTTCTATAATATGTAATTGGAAATCTACCAGTACATATTTTGGTCTTATTTTATCATCACTCTGGATTTGGTGTGGAATTGTTGAATTTATGATTTTCTTTGGAAGTGTTAGCACACAATATTATTTCTGGGGAAGTTTATGGATTATTCAAGCCATTCTTTTTCTATTATTTAGTTTTAAACAAAACAAAATAAAAATCCTTTTTGACAATAATATTAATGGTTATTTGGGTATATCATTTATTGCTTATGCATTAATAATATATCCTTTACTTGGATATATTGCTGGACATGGATATCCCAGCGGACCTATTTTTGGAGTTGCACCCTGTCCTGTTTGTATTTTTACCTTTGGTGCTCTATTAATGATTAAAATAAAAATTCCATATTATTTACTAATTATTCCATTTATTTGGGGGCTTTTAGGTATTGCTGCAGTTTTAATATTAGGAGTTTATGCTGATGCAGGAGAAGTAGTTGCTGCTGTATTAGGAACAATCTTAATATTGAAAAGAAATAAGCAAGCTAATAAAAATTCACTGCAATTTAATATGCAAGCATCAAATCGTAAGGGTATCATAGGATTTTTAATAGGTATGTTGATGAATTTCATTCATACAAAGTTTTACATGAACTGTATTAATTCATTTTATTTGAAAACAAATGCAAAAATACTTGATATAGGCTGTGGCGGTGGTAAACTTGTAAACAAACTTTCAAAATGTTATTCATCATCAAAAATAATTGCTCGCAGGAGATACCGGTTTTGTTATTCAAACCGGGGCATTTTCTTCTAAAAGGAATGCCAGAAGATTTTTAAAGGAAGTGAATGAAATTCTTCCACAGCTAAACTTTAAAATTTTTTTCCAGCAGGGATATTATAAAATAATCTCAAAAAAAATGGA
>JAUVUS010000047.1 GCA_030600865.1 Bacteroidales bacterium
CCCATTGCACCGCATTAAGCGGTTCCATGGAAATCGGAACTTAAATCTGGTTGAATAAAAAAAGGAGCGAATAACGCTCCTTTATATTATTAGTTAATCTGTTTTAATGCTATTATTTAACTTTTCTTACAGAATCTATAATTGTTCCGTCAACCCATTTTATAACAGCTACTAATTCGTCATCGAAATCAGGCTTTGCAGGTTTTCCACAAATCTTCTCTGCTTCTTCTTTTAGTTCCTGTATTGTTTTTATAGGAAGATCAGAATCTTTCAGTTTTTCAATTAAATCTTTTCGCTTTGGATTAATTGCAATTCCTCGCTCAGTTACAATAACATCAATCAATTCTCCCGGGCCGCAAATAGTTGTCACTTCATCTGTTACAACAGGGATTCGATCTCTAAATAATGGAATTGGTAAAATAACCGTTTTAGAAAATAAACAATTTTGCCACCCTCCGATTCCGTGTAATAATAATCCATCGGAATGTGTAACAACATTAGCATTAAAATTCACATCAACTTCAGTAGCTCCAAGAATAACCACATCGACCATTCCGGCAAAATTACCTTTTCCATGATAATTATAGCTTGTAAACGGACTTGTCCATACATGATTTGGATTATCGGCCATTGACTGAACACCTTTCAAATCAAAAGTTTGTCCATCTAAAATGTATTCAATCAAACCTTCTTCGAGCATACTAACCAGGTATTTATTACTTCCACCACGAGCAAAACGAGCTTTAATATTTTTTTCTCTCATGATTTTAGCAAAATAATCGCCAACAGCTAAAGATGTACCTCCTGCTCCAGACTGAAAAGAAAATCCATCACGTATAATTCCGGCTTCTAAACAAAATTGCGCAGTCATTTCTGCTAATAATAAACGATCAGGGCTTTTGGTAATTTGAGTTGTTCCGGAAACGATTTTTTCAGGAATCCCTACCTGATCAATCTGAACAGTATAGTCAACATGATTTCCCTGAATCTGCCATGGACTGCATGGAAAAGGAACCATATTGTCTGTAACAACAATTACTTTATCGGCATATTCGGAATCAGCTAAAGCAAATCCTAATAAACCACTTGCAGATGGTCCGTATAATCCGTTGGCATTCCCAAACGAATCAGCACAGCCAGCTCCTATTATTGTAATATCAACATGAACGTCTCCATCTTGAATTGCCTGATAACGACCACCATGCGAACGCAAAACTCCAAGACCTTTCATTTTACCATGAGAAGCAAATCTGCCTAATGGTCCGTTCATACTTCCTTCGATATGATGAATAGTACCATCTTCCAGATACTGAATCAAATGTTCGTGACAAGGAAAAGATGCCGATGGAACCCAACGTAGATCTTTTACTCCCAATTCTTTGGCTATATCAAATATTTTATTTGCCAATAAATCTCCGTTACGAAAATGGTGATGAGTAGAAATAGTCATACCATCTTTTAAATCGGCTTCTACTAATGCTTCTTTTACCGATGCAACTTGTTTGTTTCCATCATCAGGATAATCAGCACACGAAGCTATTTTAGGTCCATATTTACGTGCATCAGGTTTATATTTCCCTACTCCCTGAAAAGGAACTTGCTTTTGTCCGTTAACTTCGGTAGGAACCATTCTTCCTACTGCATTTTTTACAAGATTTGAATATTTTTGTCCCATAAACTATAATTTAATCGGGGTTATTTTGTCTGTTTTATTCTTCGTTATTTAAAAAATCTTCTCTCCAGTTTTCTGAGATAAGTCCAAGACTAATAGCCAGACTTATTGTTTTTTCTGCTCTTTTTACTACCGGAGGATCAATCATTTTTGTTCCAAGAGAAACAACACCTAAACCTTTTTCAGTAGCATCAATAAATGCATTTACAATTTTCTTTGCTTTTTCTATTTCGTCAGGTTCAGGAGCAAAACTTTCATGAATAACTTTTATCTGGCGAGGATGAATACATCCCATTCCTTCAAATCCTAATCCTTTAGAAACTTTAACATTTTCACGAAGAGCTTCCATATCACCCACATCAGAAAATACAGAATCGATAGCCTGAATACGTGCAGCTTTACAAGCATTTACTAATCTTGTACGGGCATAAAATGATTCTATAGCTTCGTTGGTTCTTCGGGTACCTAAATCTGCAGTATAATCTTCAAGTCCAATAGCCAGAGCAACAACATTTTCAGACGCAGCAGCTATTTCAAATGCTTTCTCAACACCTAAAGCGCTTTCAATAATTGGCATTAACAGAACCGGTCGGTCAATATTATGTTGTTTCTTTATTTCTTCTATTTTTTCTTCAAGTTCTTTAATCTGCTCTGCTCCTTCGCATTTTGGAACAAGTAACATGTGTACATTATGAGGAACAAGATATTTAATATCTTCCAAACCTTTTGGAAACTGATTTATACGAACCATGCGTTCAGCACCATAAAAATTAATTCCACGTAAGGCATTACGAACAACCAGTTGAGCTTCTTTCTTTTTACTAAATGCCACGGAATCTTCCAGATCAAGAATAATTCCGTTAGGATCATGAATTCCTGCATTAAGCATCATACTTGGTGTATTTCCCGGCAGGTATAATCTTGAAAAACGAAACTGCTCTTTTTCTGATGTATAATTATTTTCTTCAATAAAGTCTAAAAGATATTCCTTGTCCGTATCAATTAATTGTTTTACTGCAGCTTCAATACGTGCTGCAATAATTAATGGAACAGCTCCTTTGTCCTCTAAAGTAAGCTGTGCATTTTTAATTCCGTAAAACTTCAGAATATCCTCGCATAATTCAATATTTGCTTTACCAAAAAGAACTTCTACTTTACTTTTTTGTTCTATCAGAACTCCTCCTGAATCTTTTAATTCAAGAGTAACAAAACAATCTGAGCGTACTTTTTTACCAGTGTTTCCTGCGGTAGCAATTTTATTACTCATTAGTGTTTAATTTTTATAGTGACTAATCATTAAAATACAAATATAATAATCGTTTGCAGTTTTTAAAGCTTCATTTATATTTTCGATAACATTAAAATCGATTTATAATAAAAAGGGCCAACTAATAAGTCAGCCCCTATTACAAATTATCTAATTTTTTACATTAAGAAACTTAATAAAACACCAGCAGCAACTGCCGAACCAATAACTCCGGAAACATTAGGTGCCATAGCATGCATTAACAAGTGATTAGTAGGATCGGCTTTTAATCCTTCGTGCTGAACAACCCGTGCACTATCAGGAACAGCAGATACTCCTGCAGCACCTATCAATGGATTTATTTTATTATCTCCTTTTAAAAACACATTCATTAATTTGGCAAATAATAATCCACCACACGTAGCAATAATAAATGATAATGCTCCTAATCCAAAAATCCATAATGATTGAGGAGTCAAGAAAATATCAGCTTGCTTTGATGCTCCAACAGTTAAGCCTAATAAAATAGTTACAATATCAATTAAAGAATTTCTTGCAGTATCAGCTAATCGTTTTGTAACAGTTGATTCTTTTAATAAGTTACCAAAAAATAACATTCCTAAAAGTGGCAAAGCACTTGGTGAAATATATGCAGTAAGCAGCAATCCAACTATCGGAAACATAATTTTTTCCAGTTTAGAAACCGAACGTGGTGGTTTCATCCTGATTAATCGTTCCTTTTTTGTAATAAGTAATCGCATAAATGGCGGTTGAATAATTGGAACCAATGCCATATATGAATAAGCCGCAATCGCAATAGGCCCAATTAAGTGTGGAGCCAGTTTCGATGACAGAAATATCGCTGTCGGGCCATCCGCACCACCAATAATACCAATTGCACCAGCTTCTGCGGGAGCAAATCCTAAAACTAATGCTCCAATAAATGTTAAAAATATACCAACCTGTGCCGCTGCTCCAAGTATCATTAATTTCGGATTTGAAATCAGGGATGAAAAATCTGTCATAGCACCAATACCAAGAAAAATTAGTGGGGGATAAATACCCTGGCGAACACCAAAATACAGATAACTCATTACACTACCTTCTTCGTAAATCCCCAGTTGAAGATTAAACCCTTCGGCCTGATAAAATGGAATATTACCTATTATTATACCAATACCAATTGGAATTAATAGTAATGGTTCGTAGTTATACCTAATTGCAAGAAAAATAAAAAACATACCAACAATAAGCATTATGATATGTCCGGGAGTAGCATTCGGAATTCCTGTAAACTCATAAAAGTTTATTAATCCTGCAAAAGCTCCTGAATATCCTTTATAAATATCTTTATCAACAATTAATATATCATTATCGAATTGGGCAATCTTAGTTTTAAGATCAGAATCGCTAAATTCAAGATATATATTATTGTCAATTAATCTCCACTCGCCAGTATACTTCAATTTAACAGAATCCAAAACAAATGTTCGGTCAATATTAAATTCGATTGTCTTATATCTTTCTACTGTTTTATCTGAATTTTCGCGTAACTTATATCCATCAGATTTATTTACCCATTTTCCTTTTGTTAATACAGCAACATCATCATCTGTATTAGCATGAGCAAAATTTCCAAGAAGAATTACAAAAGCGAAAATTATCAGGCAAAGTTTTTTCATATTTAAATTTATTATCTTCATATAAGCTATTCTATTTCAGCTAATACATCATTCTGAAGCACGGCATCACCTTCTTTAACTTTTAGGCTAATAATTTTACCTTCTTTTTCAGATTGAATATTGTTTTCCATTTTCATGGCTTCCATAATCATTATTGTATCGCCTTTTTTAACTTCGTCGCCTTCATGTTTAAGAATTTTAAAAATACTTCCCGGAAGAGGAGCTGTTAATGAATACGCCCGACTACTAACGGTCTTTTTAATTTTACTGTCTTTACGATCAACAGCCACTCTGGGTCGAACAAGAGTAGGAGTTTTAGTAGTTTTTACCATTTCCTGATGAATTTCCACTTCGTAGCAAGAGCCATTAACTTCTACTTTGGCAATATCACCTTCGATATCTTTTATTTCTACCTCGTATTCGTTACCGCGTATTGTGAATTTAAATTTTTTCATTTTTATAATGTTATTTTCCTGGCCAGGTTCTTAATCCATATATTTTTGAACTCCATGGAGAATATGTTTTTCTCACACGTTTAATAGTAATTACATTACTTTCTTCGTCATGCATTTCATCAAAAAACATGTATAATGCCATTGATATTGCAGCACTAACATCACCAGTAATATGAAGATCGTCATTTGTTACAACTGCTTGTTTGTTTTGTTGCCTAAGTTTTTTTCTAGTATTGTAGTAAATTAATTTGGGTATTTGTGTAAACACAATAACTAATATTGCTAAAACAGCAAATACAATCAACCAGCCAACAATTGCAACTGTAACCCCTGATCCGGCAGCAGCCGAAAAATCTAATCCTATTTTACCTATAACTGAAATCATAATAATCATTTTTACAATGGAATATTTGAATGTTTCTTAGGCGGATTTGTATCTTTTTTTGTCTGAAGCATTTCAAATGCCCTTATGATACGAAATCTTGAATTTCTCGGTTCAATTACATCATCGATATAACCCATGCTTGCTGCCTGATACGGATTAGCAAATTTCTCTTTATAATCTGCTTCTTTTTCAGCAACAAATTTCGCTCTTTCTTCAGCATCTTCAATAGCAGCTAATTCACGACCATAAAGAACCTCAACTGCACCAGCTGCTCCCATTACAGCAATTTCTGCCGATGGCCATGCGTAGTTGATATCACCACGTAGTTGTTTCGAGCTCATTACATCATGGGCACCACCATATGATTTTCTCAAAGTAATAGTTACTTTAGGTACTGTTGCTTCGCCATAAGCAAACATCAATTTAGCACCATGAATAATAATTCCTCCGTATTCCTGACTACTACCAGGGAGGAATCCAGGAACATCAACCAATGTTAAAATAGGAACATTAAATGCATCGCAAAAACGAACAAAACGTGCAGCTTTTCTTGAAGCATCAATATCTAACACTCCTGCTAAAAAATTTGGTTGATTAGCAACTATTCCAACGGGCATTCCGTCAAATTTGGCAAAACCCACAACAATGTTTTTAGAATAGTGTCTATGTATCTCTAAAAATTCATTGTTATCAACCATTGAATAAATTATATCTTTTATATCATATGGTTGATTAGGACTTTCAGGAATAATTTCGTTTAAAGCATCGTCAAGACGATCAATAGGATCGGCACATTCTGTTACAGGTGGTTCTTCCAGGTTGTTTTGAGGAAGATAACTTAAAAGTTTGCGAATTAAAAGTAATCCTTCTTCTTCATCTTCCAATAAGAAATGAGAAACACCTGATTTAGATGCATGAACGTTAGCCCCACCTAAATCTTCAGTTGTTATATCTTCGCCTGTCACAGTTTTTACAACTTTTGGCCCGGTAACAAACATATAACTGGTATTTTCAGTCATCATAACAAAATCAGTTAATGCAGGAGAATAGACTGCACCACCTGCACAAGGACCAAAAATAGCAGATATTTGAGGAATAACACCTGAAGCCATAATGTTACGCTGAAAAATATCTGCATAACCAGCTAAACTTGTAACTCCTTCCTGTATGCGTGCTCCTCCACTATCGTTAATTCCAATAACAGGAGCTCCAACTTTCATTGCCATATCCATAACCTTGCAAATTTTCTTTGCAAATGGTTCCGATAATGATCCTCCAAAAACAGTAAAATCCTGTGAATAAACATATACAACTCGTCCATCAATAGTTCCGGCACCTGTTACAACACCATCACCCAGAACTTTCTTTTTTTCCATTCCGAAGTTTGTACAACGATGTGTTACAAACATATCGTATTCTTCAAAACTACCTTCATCTAAAAGAATTTCGATACGTTCACGAGCAGTCATCTTGCCCTTTCTATGTTGTGTTTCTATTTTCTTTTCACCTCCGCCCAGCTTAGCTTCAGCTCTTAAGTCAATTAATTGCTTAATTTTATCTTGTTTGCTCATTTCGTTGATTAGAAATTATATTTGAGTATTATTTGTTTTTATTTTCGCACAACTCAGTAAGTACGCCGAATGTAGATTTTGGATGTAAGAAAGCAATATCAAGGCCTTCTGCACCTTTACGAGGAGATGAATCAACTAATCTTACACCTTTTTCTTCAGCATGTTTCAGTTTTTCTTCGATATTATCGACTGCAAAGGCTATATGATGAATTCCTTCTCCCTTTTTTTCTATGAATTTTCCAATTGGTCCTTCCGGATCAGTAGATTCCAGTAATTCAATTTTAGTATCCCCAACCTTAAAAAAGGCAGTTTTTACTTTTTGATCTTTAACGTCCTCAATATTGTAGCATTCCAGACCTAATACATCCTCATAGTACTTAATTGATTCATCAAGGTTTTTTACAGCAATTCCAATGTGTTCTATATGCGAAGGGTTCATGTGTTGAGGTTTTTTTATTGATTGATTTTATGTTAGTTATTTATATATCTTTCCGAATAATACTCTTTTTTTTGTTACCTGCCTGCCGCAGGCTGGTTCGCTCCCACAAATCCTTTACATAACCTGCTCGTGAACCTTCATGTCTTAATTACTGGTATCTATATCGCAAAAAATAATATAATCACATTTGTTTGTGTAATATTATATTACATGAAGGTTTCATAATTAAAAGATTTTTTGCAAAAGTATCTATTATCCCAATAACGGACTAATTATTTCAAATTTAAATTTATGCTTTATAATATTGTTTTTTAACATGTAAAATGATTTTCGGATATTTGAACAAGACCACAAGTTAAAAAATATAGCACTGTTAATCAATTTTTTATCTCTGTATTTTATTTGAATTATGGAGATATTACAATTGTCATACATTTGGTGATTACGTTACTTGTATATATTTTTGTAATATTGAAATAAAAGAGACCTCTTAATGACTTATGCATTCAATGAAAAATTACCTTTATCACATTAAACTTTTTACTTATAGATTTCTTTTATTAATCCTGGTTTTTAGTATATCAAGATTGCTGTTCTATTTATTTAATAACAGCTATTTCGATTCGATTCGATTTGGAGAATTAATGAAGATATTATTTTTTGGTATCAGGTTCGATATTTCAGCATTATACTATTTTAATCTTTTGTTTATTATATTAAGCCTAATTCCCGGGAATTTTAAGAGCAACAAGTATTATCAAAATATACTATTCTTTCTGTTTTTAATAATAAATTCCTTATTACTGGCAACGAATATTACAGATACAAAATTTTTCGATTTTGAACATAAAAGACTTACATCGGATATTTTTTCATCAGTGTGGCTTGGAGAAGATTTCAGGACACTACTTCCTCAATTCATAAAAGATTATTGGTATCTTATTTTGATATGGGTATTAATGTGTTTTGGTTTATATAAATTATATCCCAAATTGGCTTATAAAAAAAGTATACCTGAGAAAATAAAATTGAAAGGATTATTATCGCAAACAGGAATCTTTATTTTGCTAATGGGTATAGGATTAATATTGGGCCGTGGTGGCTTTCAATTGAAACCATTAAGAGTAATACATGCTGCTAAATACACTTCCGCAAAAAATATTCCCCTGGTTTTAAACACTCCTTTTACTATAATGAAAACTATTGGAGTAAAATCTTTTCGTGTGTATAAATATTACGATAAAGAAAAACTTGATTCAATATATTCTCCTATCCTTGAATATGATAATAGTGAAATAAAGCATGCAAATGTTGTTATCATTATTTTGGAAAGCTTTTCGAGAGAATATATCGGGGCATTAAATAAGGGTTCAGGATATACTCCATTTTTAGATTCTTTGATGGAAAACAGCTTGGTTTTTACAAGAGCATTTGCCAATGGTAAACGATCCATGGAAGCTATGCCATCAATTATAGCTGGTTTACCGGCCTTGACTGATATAGCCTATATTACATCGCGGTTTTCATCAAATAAAATAAATTCGATTGCCGGCATTCTTTCGAATGAAGGATACTACACAGCCTTTTTTCATGGAGGGAAAAACGGCACTATGGGCTTTGATCAATTTGCTAACATTGCAGGATTCAATGATTATTACGGAATGAATGAATATCCATATGAATCAGATTACGATGGAAACTGGGGAATTTATGATGAAGAATATTTGCAATATTTTGCTCAAAAAATATCGAAATTTCAAGAACCATTCTTTACTTCGGTATTTACATTAACATCTCATCATCCTTACGAAATTCCTGAAAAATACAAAACAAAATTTCCTGTCGGAACATTAAATATTCATGAAAGTATTGGATATACAGATTACTCACTAAAAAAGTTTTTTGAATCGGCAAAAAAAACAGATTGGTATAATAATACTCTATTTATAATAACCGCGGATCATACAGCACAAGCAGAAAGCAGTTACTATAAAAACAAATTAGGTAATTATGCAATTCCAATAATTTTTTATCATCCTTCTGATTCTGCTTTTATTGGAAAATCAAATATTATCGCCCAGCAAACCGATATCTTTCCAACAATTATGGATTATTTAGCTTATGACGAACCTTTTATTTGTTTTGGTAACAACTTATTAAATGATTCAGCAGATCATTTTACAGTAAATTATATTAACGGGATTTATCAAATTATTAAAGATGATTATCTGTTACAGTTTGACGGAAACAAACCAATCGCTTTTTATGATATTAAATCGGACAGTTTATTACAAAATAACTTAATTAAAAATACTGTTAAATTGCAAGAACTTGAAACGTACTTAAAAGCTATTATTCAATCGTATCAAGAAAAATTAATAGAAAACAGGTTGACAGTGGATTAATATAAAAAATCAGGCACTATGGCCTGATTAGTTCTTTAAGTATTAAAGATCCTTAGTATTGTTATTCGAATTTGAAAGAAACTTTAACTTTAGCACGATAAGCCTCAACCTTGCCATCTTTGATGTGCATATCAAGTAGAGAAACTTCAGCAATTCGAAGATCTCTTAAGGTTTCTGCAGCCTTTGCCACAGCATTTGCAGCAGCTTTTTCCCAGGATTCAGGACTGGTTCCTACCAGTTCAATAATTTTGTAAACAGTGTCAGGCATGATTTCCTCCTATTTTTAAATTTAAACCCTAAAATTTATTTAATGAATTATATAAAGTTATTACAAAAAACAGTTAAAGTCAATTGATAATATCAATTCTTATTTCATATTTAAAAAATTTACTAATATTATAATCACTAAAATTCAACTCTGTAATGGATTAAAAAAGAAAAGAAGATGATTTACCAC
>JAUVUS010000111.1 GCA_030600865.1 Bacteroidales bacterium
CCAGTCTCTATACACCAGCCCGATGTTGTTTAATTGTATAGCAATCTCATCTTTCTGTCCAAGTTCTTCTTTTATAATTAGTGCTTTCCTGTAATTCTCAATTGCCTTATCATATTGCCCCCTTGAATAATACACTAGCCCGATGTTGTTCAAGCCTGTTGCAATACCGCCTTTTTTGCCAAGTTCCTCATTTATAGCCAGCGCTTTTCTGAAATGCTCAATTGCTTTATCATATTGACCCCAGGATTTATAC
Source organism: Bacteroidales bacterium (assembly GCA_030600865.1). Classification (GTDB taxonomy): domain Bacteria; phylum Bacteroidota; class Bacteroidia; order Bacteroidales; family UBA12077; genus UBA12077. Next base: position 254 of record JAUVUS010000111.1, read on the forward strand.
ATCATTCCAATGTTGTTTAATCGAATTGCAATACTGCCTTTGTTGCCAAGTTCCTCATCTATAGCCAGCGCTTTCCTGAAATGCTCAATTGCCTTATCATATTGATCCCTTGAATTATACACCAGCCCTATTTTGTTCATCATTATGGCGTAATAATCTTTTCTTCCCTCTTCTTTCCATAAGTTACCAGCAAGGTTATAATAAGTAATTGCATCATTGTAACTGTATTCTTTTATTGCTTTTTCAGCTAAATTGTAATAATCCGTAGCAGTTTGACCAAAAGCTATATTAGCAGATACTAATAGAGCTAAACTTAGCCCTAAAACCGGTAACATAATTCTTCTTAATTTCATTTTCTTTTCTCCTCGTTTAATATGTTGTTGGATATCACGGATTATTAATACAGATAGCAAATTATTTAAATATCAGTTAACGCCTCCACGCCTGCATAAACAATCGGACTTAGACCAGCTTGTAAAGCGGCTAAAATCTTGGTAGCGACCCCTAATCGTTGAGTTAATCCATTTAACCATGGAGATACAAAGAACACAAAGGATGATAAAAAATGTTTTAACTTATTGTATATAAGTGACCTCTGTATCTTTGTGTTAAGTTATGTAAACGATATAGGAACACCATCCAAAATTATCGTTAGGCAACACAAACTTTTAATTTCCTCTCCATTTATTATAAGTTCATAAAACGATAATTAATTTTAATTATCTACAACATAAGAATATTTCCAAATTTTAATCGTTCCATCAAAGCTGGACGTGATGAAGATGTCCTCAATAGGCGAGAAACAAATACTTTTTATTGGACCTTTGTGCTCATCTAAATTGAAAAATGTTTCTGTTTTGCTTTTCATATCTAAGAGAACAACTTCATTTCCAGATGTGCATCCGCCGAGAACATAACTATTTCTTGAAAAACTAAGTGAATTTAATATTCCCTGCATAGAAGCAGTTTTTGATATTATACTTTTTTCTGGAATGTTCAATAAATAAATAGGTCCCCCTGAACTTACGGCAAGACTCTTACAATCAGAAGATATAGCAGCATGCTTAATTCCTTCAGCATCCCAGCTAAAAGAAACGAGTTCTTGATTCTGAATAATATCTATTAATTTTAATATTTTATCCTTTAAGCATACCATGAATAACTTGTCAGGGCCATCAAATATAAATTTTACTTGAGATCCATATATTTGTGGTAATTGATAATCGCCGATTTGATTTTTTAATATTAAATCGGTGATTATCGCTTTTTCTCCATCAATAATTGTAACTGCGTATTTCCCATCAGAGGTGCAATAAATACTTCCATTAATATTTGTTATACTCCCCTTTTCTTTTTTCTTTTTATAATCCCATATTCTTATCCCATTATTTTTAATAAGAACCTCATTTTCATTTGAGAAACATAATACAGACATTTCCTTCAAATTAGCAATATTTTTACCCCTTTTTACATCCATTATAAAATTATTACCATCCATTGAGATTTGAATTTTTTTTGTGCTAGGATTAAATGAACCATAATATGCTTCATAGAATAATAAATTTCCATCTGGAGAAAATAATAAATCTGTAGGAATAAGGTTAGATAGCTTTACAGTTTTAATCACTTTAGCTTCTAATTTCTGTTTAGGCTCTTCAGTTTGTCCTATAGATGATGAAAACATCACTAAGGCAAGGCCAAAAAAAATAATTAAAAATATTCTTTTCATGTTACGTCTCCTTTTTTTTATATTAAACATAATTTAAAATAGCATAATTTGTATAGGATCAATTTTAAAGTGCATTTATTTTAAATGTACTAATAACAGGTAACTTATTAGGTGAAGCACGTATTTGAATAAATATCCGGATATAAGCATTTTTCAAATGCTTCTTATAATGAATGACTATCATAATCTTTTTCCTGTGTGTGTTGCAAAAGGTATAATTACTAAAAGGAGAATAATCATTATTCTTCTTCTCATGATATTAGGGTTTTTTGTCAATATAAAAAATATAATGGTAAATGTCAATTATTTGTGCATCGAATAACTTTCATTTATTTTTGTGTATTTATTAATAAATATGAAATCTTTTTCATTTGGGTTATATGTAATAAATAAAGGAAATATTATGAATAGATGTAGAAATATTTTAAAGGATTATGAAAGTGAAATTATTATTATTTTATAAAACTATTTCGTTTCGTAGTTGTTTCTATTGTTATTTAGTATTCAAATTAAAGTTCTTTAAAAACTGCTTAAACAAAGCTTCCACATCCATGTTAGGGATTCCCAATTTTTTAAATATTTGTTTATCGGGAAATTCATTTTTAACAATATCTGCAAAACTTTGCATGTCTGCTTTAATAGTTCCTTATTATCTGTTTTTAAATGGCTTTGCTAATTATGAGGATTATGCAAACCTACAATAATAGTGTTCTTTCACTTATTCAATCTCAACTTTATCAATTTCCTTCATTATCCGATCAGTCTCAAAAAGAGCAACAATTATTTTTTGATAATGAAGAATATCTTCAAAGCTTAGTTGTCTTTCTTTGCGGTCTTTGAGCCATTTTTGAGCTGGTTGGTAACCACCAATATAAAACTCCCAGGCAACGAAAGGAATATTGTCAAAATATTGTTGGTCGTTAATCCAAATACGACCTAGTTGTTTTTCTGTATCGGTTATTTCCCAATCTGATTTACCTGTTTTCCGAGTAACATTGTTATCTCCATCAGCTGGATATTGAGTAATGTACTGTTCTACCTTTGGAGATTCCAATAAATGTATCTGGCGCAATTCTCCGCCAAGCTCCACCAAACTCCAAAATGTTTTCTGGTCTTTTGGATAAGAAATTCTGGGAAAATCAATTTTTAAGAATTCCTTGTATTTCATCCGATAGCTAGGGGAATGTAATACTGCATATATATAATCTAAAATATCAATTGGTGCAAAAGTGTTTTCCTTTTCTTCTTTTTCATTAACAAACTTTAGATCGAGCTGTTCAGATATTTGATTAACAATTTCTTGGTTTAGGTTAGGTTTTCTGGTTTTACTATCAATTGATGTTTGCTCATTACATTCAGGATAAAGATACAATGGAAATATATAGCCAGTCTCCTTTGTTTGTGAGGAAATTACGCAAATATCTGATATGTAATTTGAAATAAAAACATGTTGAAAATCAAATGTACTTTGTTGTCTGCAAGTTAATAGGGATACATTTTTTTTATTAATTAAATGCTCCATTCTTTTAGCTCCTGGGGTTCCAATAAAACCACGTGTCTTTCCAGTATAAAAGGTATTTCTTAGATCAAAAGGACGATACATGTTAAGCATGAATGATTCTGATGTACCATTATCTATAATATCATTCTTTGCATTTTGTACTTTCCAATCTCTAGTATCCTTAACATTATACTTTGATCTTATTTCATCTACAGAGTTTATCTTGAAATCATTAATTACAGATTCCATCTCTGATTTTGTAAATTTTATGCAGATTTTATCTCTTTCATTCTTTACTCCAGATCCATTCAATAAAAATAAATCAGAAAGTGATATCCCTTTATTATAAGCTTTCTCATTTGTAAAATCTTTTGGAACAAAAAAGAAGTAAGGTTCTTTATATCCTAAATTGTTCCAATTGAATGTAGATATTGTATTATTAATTAATGTCTGATATTTGATATTTCTTGTGCCGTAAATATCAGTATGACTTACAGTTGCGAGTTTTTCGTTTTTTGAGGTTTTAATAAATATGTTTATTGAAACACCTTGTTGAATATCAAATACATTTTCATCCTTTGATCCATCTTGTGATACTTCGTTCTTTTTTGCACTTCCGTGTAAATCTATAATAAAAATTTTATCAAAACTTTCTAAAAGATTTTTTCGCATTTGCCTATGTGTAACACCATCTATAAAGCTGTTGTTAGTTATATATGCTAAAACTCCTTCTCCATTTTTCTCAATAAAATGCTGACCATATTTAATAAATTTAATATAATCATCATCTATATTAGTTTTACGTTCATTTAAGTCTTTTTTATAATCCAACAAAAGGTTTTGAATCCACTCGCCTTTATTAGTGCTGCTAACTGAATAGGGAGGATTTCCAATAACACACATTATAGGTGTATCGCGCTTTATTTTATTAGCTTCGTTAGCTTCACTACTTAACCAACCGGCAAATAAAGTTCCACTATCAGGATGGTGTTCTTCTAGTGAATTGGTCAGGTAAATATTAAATCGTTGGTCTTTTTTAGGCTTATAACCTGTTTCTGCTAGCAGCATATCCAATTTTAAATGAGCCATGGAGTAAGATGCCATTAATAATTCAAAGCCATTTAAGCGAGGAATAAGATGTTCTTCTACATATCCACTCCATGCTCCCTTCATGGCTTTAAACTTGGTATTATATATATGCTTCACTACTTCAGCTAAAAATGTACCTGTTCCTGTTGCCGGGTCAAGAATTTGAACTTTGTGTACTTCATGTTCAACTTCTTTGTAACCCCCTGCGGTTCTTTTATCTTGAGTTTGTGTTTTAACTTTAACTTTAGTTTTAGAAGTATCGGCTAAACCATCTTTAATGTCAAACTCAGTTTTAAGAATATCATCAACTGCACGCACTATAAAATTTACAACAGGTTCTGGTGTGTACCAAACACCTTTTGCTTTACGAAGCTTTGGATCATATTCAGAAAGAAAGGTTTCATAGAAGTGAATTATCGGGTCGTGCATTTGGGTACTTTTACCAAAATTATGAAGTAAAGCATCCACATTTGTAGCACGGAAAACTTCAGCAAGGTTATCTACAGTTGTTTTAATACGGTCGTCAATATCAGGTCCAGCTATATAGCCAAAAAGTTTTCGTAAGAAAGGATTAGTTTTTGGTATTAGTTCTGCTGCTTCTTGTCTGCTAAAATCATCTAAAGTTGGGTCATGCAAACGAGCTGCAAACATACCATAGGCTAGAGTTTGAGCATAAATATCAGCAAATCCTTTTGGAGTTAAATCATGTATCAAAATATGTTTGAAAGATTCATACTGTCCACGTATAGAAGTATTCTCCTGTGTTTCTTCATCAGAACTCAAAGCCCGCTCAATGGTATTTTCCAATAATTTAGCTTTGGCTGCCATCATTTCGGCAAGCCTTTTCGATGATTTAATAGTTTGCCCCACAAAGGTGCAGAAGTTCTTTATTAGGTTCTCAAACGCTTCGAAATTATCGTTTATAGGTTTTATAGAATTATCTTCAATCTCTGCAATCTTTATTTCATGAACTAACTCTCCATGCTGAAAAAACCGGAACCAGATGTAATCAGTTATAATCAAATTGTCAAGTGCTTTTTTATACCGGGTAAATTGTTCTTTATATTGATTGCTTTTTAAGTCCTTCCCAATGTCTTTTGCTTCGATATAACCAATTGGAATTTTACCTTTAGTAATTACATAGTCAGGGTTACCGCAATTAGTAACGTTTCTTGGTTCATTGGTTACTTCAATACCTTTTACAATACTCTTTATTAAATTTTGTAAATCTCCCCTGAAGGTATGTTCTGTAGAAATGCCTGTTTTATAATGCTTGTTAACTGAATCTATATATTCTTGGATGGTCATGTTGTTATTTTTACAAAGTAATTTTTATTTTTTCTCCAATTTAAAGTTACTCAAAAATTGTTTAAATAACGCATCTACATCTATTTGTGGTAAACCTAAATCCTTGAACATTCTTTTATCTGGCAATTCATTTTTAACCACATTAGCGAAATTTTGCATATCTGCTTTTATTGAGTCAGGTAATTCAAATACTTCTTCAGAAGTAAGCATAGTTGCCATTCTAAACACATCTGTTTTGTGCTTGCGAATGTTTTTCGAATCAACTTTTTTACCTTTCTCTTTCTGATCAGTCATATCTAAAAAAGCTTTTGCCTTTAAGCAAATTAATGCTTCTGCATTTGCTATATTTATATTGTTTTCGACTGTACTATGCTCAATTGTATAATTATAGTAATCATCATCGAGTAAGATTGCTGATAAACTTGATACATCATCATCAACAGGAATAGGTGTTAAATGGGTGTCTTCTTCTAAATCAATATCAGGAATTCTTGAAAAAAGCTCAACTTGTTTTGGAAATTCCTTATTTTTAGGATTCAAGAAACGATAATACTTTCGTTTATCTTCACTTTTTTCTTTACGCTCGTAATCAGCTTCCTTAATAAATGCCCAAAACTGTTTTACAAATTCTGGTTTTAAAGCTTCCACAATAAGAATCATATCAATATCCTTGGTGGCTCTTGGTGTGAATCCTGCATCATCTAAAATAATATCACATGCTGTGCCACCAATTATGATATAATTGCCTGCAAAATCTTTAAAATACTCACGAAATTTATCTAATCCTATTACCATATATATTTTTTAATTATTTGTTCTAATGCCATTTCAATTCGTTCATCCTGATTATCTCTAAAGCATAAATAAAGAGACAAGGGATCAACAAACTTATCCTTTGTGAGCAAGCTTGGATCATACAACCATTCTTCAATGAAAATATTTCCTTCATAGCTATTGATCTTCTTTAAATTAGCTCCTTCAATAAATTTTAAGAAACCAGGTCTAACAGCATAATATTCCACAGTTTCATCGTTAAGATCACTATAATGTGCAAGTGCATTTATGTTTGTCTTATATACATTTTCACCGGTTACCCAACCAGTATAATAACTACTTCTTTTGACAGGACTCATCATCATAGATTCTGTTTCATTCCATAATTCTCTATTATTTTTTTCAAAGCGTAAATACTTTTCTTTAGTACCTTCCAACTTGCAAATTCCTGCATTATGAAGAAAATAAGCTGCCCGAGTAATCGTCATAGGATTATAATTCAACTTTTTAGAAATACCTTTAAAATTTATTCCTTCCAAAGATTCAACTTGGATATGGTAAAGCAAAAGACACTGCGCTGCACGTTGCATAGTTGTAGGCATAACACTTTTGGCAGTAGCATATTCTTTAAAATCTATTAGCAAATGTGGTATGTACATTTGTTTTCCAGGAATTATAAATGGAACTTTCTTTTCCACTAATCTCAAGCGGTTATATGCTTCAATGGGCTCAATTACTGCAATCACGATAACATTAAAAGCTTCTTGGGCAAGATCGAGATGCTTTCTAATCTTATCTGCTGTAAATTCATTCTGTACAACCATTAGAATTACATTTCTGTCAAAGAAGGTTGTCTTTTTAAACTTATAAGTATTAACCATAAAAAATGGCAATCCCTTTAATTTATTAGGGCTTACATCTTTAATTTCAATGTTTACACCTAATGTTTCTTGTATATAC
>JAUVUS010000211.1 GCA_030600865.1 Bacteroidales bacterium
TAACTTGCTCTCCGGAACCTTCTTCAGTGCGAACCTGTTCTCTTGTTTGAGTTCTAACTTGTTCTCCAGATCCTTCTTCTGTGCGAACCTGTTCTCTTGCTTGGGTTTTAGTTTGTTCTTGTACCTTCGCTTCCGTTTTCACTTGTTCTCCAGATTGTTCTTTTACTTGTGTTTTTGTTTGCAATTGTTTTTGTTCTTTAATTTCCTCTTGAGCAAATCCTGCCATTGAAACTGAAAGAATTGCAATAATTGTTAACGCTTTTTTAAGATTCATAGTAACCTCCTGTAATTTTAATTTAGACAATTTATTAATTTTTATTTAATCTTATTACTTGTTATTTAATTATTTTCTGAAAACAAATTTAAGAACTAATTATGAAGCGAAAATGAAGAAGTAATTAAAATTCTCATTGTAATAATTTTAAAAAATAAATGATAATGAGATAAAATAACCCGATTGATTTCTCATACCAAATGCCTTCAATTTATCTGAAGGAATATAATACATCCACGAAAACATTAATGACACATTACTAATTCCATAAGTAACAGGAATAAATAAATCAACTCCCTGGTATGAATAAGTGTTAGTCGATAACCCATTATTACTTAAATATTGTTTAGTTAAATCTTCAGATGAGAGATTATCTACAGGGTATCCCCTAAATCTAAGTAGGGGAATCAAATAATTTTCTATATATGGCTTGAAAATATCGTATAACCAATAATCGGTACCATAGGTAATTGATGCTGTTGGTTGAATATACAAATAATCGTTCTTAAAAAATACTTTATCTAAATTATTTGTTAATGATAACCCAAAATTTGTAAAATAGTTCTCGTTATCAAGGTAGAAATTACCATCGGCATACAAATAAAAGAATTCGTATGTTAAACCGGTCGATGCATTTAAAGCATGGTTATATTTTATCCCTTCAAAAGTAGATTCACCGTAAAATTTATGATAGGTATAGTTTATGTCAAAATCAAAAAGATCATTAAATAGATATTTTTGAAATCCCAACTGAAAATCAAAATCATAACTTAAACTATCGGCACTTAAATAATCAGAAAACATTAATCCTGTCCAAATACCTGATTTATGAAAATAACTTATATCGGTAAATAAAACAGGAATAGGTTCATTTATTTGATCTTTAGAGTCTACTTTATTATTGGTGTAACTAACATCAAGCATAAAAAAACTAAATTCTTTATCAACACATTCTGTTGTGTCGGATATTTGAAGAGTGTCAGTTTTAGTGTTTTGTCCAATTATATAATTGGGTTCAATAATAACGACTAATAAAAAGTTGATAAAAATCCATTTATAAAAAATAAGATTTCCCCTGGTTTTCTTAATCATATATAGTTGGTCAACCGTTTCGCCTTCTCTTTATAGCTTTGACTTTGCGAACAACTTGTTTTTTTCTCCTATGTATTTGTGCTTTTTTCAACTGTGCCTTTTTTATTTGAGCTTGGTTGCTTGTTGTTTTAGGAACAGTTTTAATGGTTTCTCTTTTTGGAGGGTCAGTAACTTTTTTTACAGTTTTTTTAGTTTCCGCCTGACCAAATGAAACCAACACCAGAAAAACAAAAACAATTAATAACGCAATTCTTTTCATAATACCCTCCGTCATGTTTTCGTCGTGTAAGTTAAAAAAATATTCATAATATTTAAAGTGCTAATTTATAAATATGCTATACAGAAAGTTTAATTACTTTCGAAAATGCTTTAATACCATTGTCTTTGTAACTGGTATTAAGTTTTATAGAGAATACTGAAGCTTCATAAAAATCATAGAATTGATGTATGATTTTATTATCATCACGAACAACTGCAAATGGTTTATTAGAATCAATTTCCATGTTCGATTCAGATAAATTATAATCTTTTTTGGCATGAATAATACCTTTATTTCTTATGATATTTAACATTGATTTTAACATGGCTTTATTTTTTAAAAGTTGTCCCAAAAGCTTCAAAAGGTTACTAACTCTGCTTTTGTTTTTGCGGATTTACTTTTGGGACAACTTGTAATTAAATTAACCAACTACCAAATAGGCCTTCTTCTTCTGATTTCAACTATTCTTGTTATCCCATCCTGAGTTATTTCCGCAAGGTTATCGCATGTTCCGTCACCATAGTCGATAACTATTTCAGATTGGTTACCTATAATTACAACACGAACACCCGATACAAAATATCTGAAACATCCAGGTTCATTAATTCTAATAAGCGGAGTTGTTATTTCACCGGTAATGTTGGTTCCATCGGCTAAAGTTCCATACGATGAACCCGTAACCTCAATTACATCATCATATTTATAATGAGTATCTGAGCCTTCAATAACTTCACGAGTGCGCTCTGCATACCATGTAATAGTTCCCTGGTCATCAGATAAAATCATAGCACCATCAACAACTACATCACTTTGTCGATTTCCGGCATCGTTAATAATTCTATGTACATGCTTTGTTCCGGTAAGCTGATTGTCATCAACAAAATAATCTTCGAAAGAGTATATTATTTCTACACTACCTTCACCCCAATAATGTCCATAATGATTTATATAGATTTTACCACGTCGCTCGCGACCATCGTTGCATAAACAATTTACTTCGCCAAAATCGATGGTAACGCTTACTGTATCGTCTCCATAAACTCTGGTAACTGTTGCACAAGGGCTTAATCTGTTATAATTGCCATAAGTATCAACACCTGTTGCTGATTTTGTTGTTACATTGTCAAGATAGTCAATGGCTTCATCGCCTATATCTTCAATTTCATCAAATACCTCCTGTGCATACGATTCATTAATTAAATTAGTGTATTCATCTTCGGTGTTTAGATTTTCACTTTCCTCGCATGAGAAAAGAAATACGGTTAACAATGCCATTGTTAACACAGTAAAGATTTTGTGAATTTTCTTCGTTTGGATTAATAGATTTGTTTTCATGATTTTAAATTTTCGCCTGCCTATCGGCAGACAGGTTTATAATAATTTAAATTACCAATTTACTGTACAGTGTAAATTTTAATGAGCAATTAAAACTTTATACTCATTTTCTGAAAACAAATCTAGTATGTGAAAATGAAGCGAAAATGAAGAAGAAGAAAATATTTTGAAATAATTTTAGTTATATTAGATTATGAATAAGTTTTAACCCGAATTTTAAATCAAATCATAATTTATAATGAAAAAAACAATTATTCTACTCTTTACAATTTTATTAAGTATTAATATTAATAGTATTGGTCAGAACAACCTGGATAATATAAAGTTTTTAATTCTTTCTTCAAAATATTCAGAAGCACTTAATGCTTGTAATTCGCTTATATCAAGTAATCCAGATAATCCTGAATTGTATTATTATCAGGCACTAATTAATAAATTGTCATTTCGTTATACAGAGGCATATATATCGATAAAAAAAGCTATAGAGCTGGATTCACTTAATAATGATTATTTAGCTGAATATGGATTTATATTACAAAAAGCTAATAAGGATAATAAAGCTCAAAAGGTATTTGAACAAGTAATTGAAATAAATCCTTATAATTTAAAAGTTGGGATATCTTTAAGCAATATGTATTTGAAACAAAAGAAACCTAAAAAAGCTGAAAAGATATTAATGGATTTATATTCAAAGGATACTACAAACGGATATTTTGCCAGAAATATGGGTCTTTGTAGTATTAAATTAAAGGATAGCAAAAATGCAATTAAGTGGTTAAAAAGAGCTATCGAATTAGATAGTACTGACATTAAAGCTTATGAATATATTTCGCTTGTTTATACTTCGAAAAAAGAATTTGATTTAGCATTGGAAAACCTGGAAAAAGCAAGTCGGTTTGATCCTCAGAATATTGATTTGTACATAAAGATTGGTGATATTAATGTTATGCGAAATCATAATTACAAAGCTATACCTGCATATTTAAAAGCTTATGAATTAGATAAAGATGATTATGTAATTTCTGAAAATATTGGAATATGTTACTTTAAAGTTAAAAAGCTTAAAAAAGCTAAATACTATTTAGATATTGCGAATTCTTTAACTGTGGATTTGCAGATATATAAGCATCTGGGAAATATTCATATGGAGTTGAATCAATCGGATTCATGTATATTCTACTATAATAAAGCATTAAAATTATTAAAACCCGATAATAACTTGATTTTTGAGATTTTGGTTGATAAGGCAGAAAGTTATTATGCTTTAAATAATTTCGAAGAAGCAATTGAGGTGTATGAAAAAGCATTGGAATTAGATCTTTCAGGCGATTTTTGGATAAGTTATAAAAAGAATAAAATTATAATAGATATTGCTGCAATTTGCCAGGATAAATTAGGTGATAAATTAAAAGCTATTGAGTACTATGAAAAAGTTATTGAACCTGAAATTGCAATTAATAAAAATTACTATACTTACGCACAACAACAAATAACCAAGCTAAAAGAAGAGTTGTTTTTTGAAGGTAAATTATGATTTCGAAAGATGATAATTTAGTATTTTAGGTTTGCTTTATTAAAAAAAGTTTCTTTTTTAGTTAATTACCAATAACTCATCAATCAAATTACCTTCTTCATTAAAAATATGAGAGAATTTTCCTAACTCAAAATTATTTTGATTCATAAAAATATCTAAAATAACTTCAATTGATAATTTAGGTGAATTAAGGCTTTCAATATAGATCACCACATTATCTAATTTTATTCGTAAATCGTCAGGATGTGTATTTGTAGGAAATTCATTTTTTAGATTTCGATTTCCTTTTTTTAAAAATGTTTCGTACAGTAGGCCCTGAAGACTAATTATTGTTTCATCAATTAACTCGGTTTTACTTTTTTAAGCAAATACTAAAGTTTCAATTGTTTCTTTTTCCATAAGTATTTTATATAAGTTCTAAAAAATTATATAACAGAAAAATATAGGAGAGAGTAGTAAATAAATTACTTTTAGATTGAGCACTATATTATTACGTAAAATTTATCTATTTATTATGTGAAAGCATAAAAAAAACCTGCTTCGTATTGAGCAGGCTTTAGTATAGTTAATAAAACTACTAATTAATTAGATTTTGAGCGTAATCTAATCCTTTTTTTATGAATTCCTTTGTTATCTTTCCTGTTGGATCAATTGTTTCATAAATACGTTCAGGAACTTCAAGCTTTTCGATTCTAAATCCCTCTCGCATCTTAAACTTATATTTATTTAAATGAATTTGTTTTCCTATTTCATGTAGTTCGTTTTCATTAAGATCAAATCCCAGTAATTTAATAGCTTCACTTACTAGTTTGAGCTCATAAATACCACGAGCAAA
>JAUVUS010000423.1 GCA_030600865.1 Bacteroidales bacterium
GCTTCTTTGGTAAGTTCCGGAGCTTTGTAATAACCCATCATCAAATTCGGGCCTTTTGATAATATTTCACCGTCATCTGCAATTTTAACCTCAATATTTTCAAGTATTGGTCCAACCGTTCCGAATTTGCAAACAGCCGGTGTTTGAGTATTGACTGCAATTACAGGAGAAGTCTCTGTTAGACCGTAACCTTCTAATACTGTAAATCCTACAGCCCAGAATATTTTTGATAATCGCACCTGTAAAGCGGCACCACCGCAAACTATTAAAAGATCTTCGCCACCTAAAGCTTCTTTCCATTTACTGAAAATCAATTTTCGTGCTATTTTAAGTTTGAAATTATAAAAATATCGATATTTATTATTAATACGATACCTTAATCCAAGATTTACTGCCCAGAAAAAGATTTGTTTTTTAATGTAGGGAAGGTTACGACCTTTTCCGATTATTCCATCATATACTCTCTCTAAAAAACGCGGAACTGTACCAAACATATGTGGTTTTACATATTTAATATCTGTTGTAATTGTTCCAAGGTTTTCAGCATAGTATATGCTCATTCCTTTGTATTGCATTTTATAAGTCAGTATCCGTTCTAATACATGACATAAGGGTAAAAAACTTAATGCTCTATGTCCAACACCTAAACCGTGTGCTTTTGCTGCGCTAACAAAATTTGAAACCAGATTATTATGAGAAAGCATAACGCCTTTTGGATTTCCTGTTGTTCCTGAAGTGTAAATTAAAGTAACCATTTCATCTTTATCAATGTCGGCTTTAATTTTTAATACTTCGTCTTTATATTTTTCTTCGTTCTTTTTCCCTTCTTCAATAATGGTATTCCATGATTTTAATCCTTCAATATCGTCAAATGAATAAACTGATTTTATTGAATCGACATTTTTAATAACAGAATTTATTTTACTCCACAATAATTTACTTGATACAATTACTGCTTTTGTTTCAGAGTGTTTAAATATATACTCATATTCTTCTTCACTAATGGTTGGATATACTGGAACATGAATCACACCAATCTGTGCAAATCCCAGATCAACAAAATTCCACTCAGGACGGTTATTAGAAATTGTGGCAATTTTATCTCCTTTTTTAAACCCTAAAGCTAAAAGGCCATAACTAATCCAGTTAGCATAATTAATATAATCCTGTGAACTATACTTTACCCATTTACCATCTTGTTTTCCGGCAAGGGCATCTTCCATTTGATATAATTCCTTGTATCTGTCTAATAAATCAAAAGTTCTTGTTATATTCATAATCATATATATTGATTAGTATCTGCCAAATATACGAATTTATTTTTTTCAAAAAAGCGATTTTATATTTTGATGTAAATGCCTCGTATTCTGACACGTATAACAAAACGACAGCATGATATTGTCATTCAAACTAATGGTAATAAATTAGACGGTCGAAAAAATATAAACTAATTGTAATGAAAAAGTTTAAGTTTTATCGAGGCTTACAGAAGCTTTATTATTAATTAAGATGTAGGTCGATATGGTTAGAAATTATACAGAATCGAATACCGGGAATAATATTTAATAAAAAGTGGGAGTTATTTGAATATCTGATTTCAACGCCTCAAGTTCTATCGAATTAGGTAGAATAGCTATACTTAGAGTCATTGCGAGTGAAACGAAGCAATCTACATATTTCAAGAAACAGATTGCTTCAGTCCAAGGGCTTCACAATGACTAACTAATCAGTTCTTTAACTTTCTCAATTGCAGATTCTATCCCTTTTGGGTTCTTACCGCCAGCAGTTGCATAAAATGCTTGTCCTCCGCCACCACCTTGAATTTCTTTTGAAACTTCGTGAATTATTTGCGAAGCATTCCAACCCTTTTCTTTTACAAGTGATTCAGAAATCATAACAGATAAATTAGCTTTACCATCGATTTCTGTGCCAAGTACTAATACAAGCTTATCAATTTCATTTTTCAATTGAAATGAAAGATCTTTAATAGCAGCGGCTGAATTAATCCCGACTTTATAACCAATAAAATTAATACCATTAATATCCTGAACTCGCTCTTTTAGATGTTTCTTAATTGCTTGAGCTTGTTCGTTGGTCATTTCGTTAATTTGTTTGTTCAGTTTTGAAACCTCTTCGAACAATGATCTTACACTTTCAATAGTATTTTTGGGGTTCTTAAATAATGCCTTAATTTTGTTTAACTCTTGCATCTGACTAAATACATATTCAACCACTTTTTCACCGGTAATAGCTTCGATTCTTCGAATTCCTGCTGCAATTGAACTTTCACTCATAATTTTAAAAAAACCGATTTGTCCGGTATTCGACACATGTGTACCACCACATAATTCAACGGAATCATCGAATTTAATTACACGAACAGTATCTCCATATTTTTCCCCAAATAAAGCAATTGCTCCCATATCAGAGGCGGCTTTCATAGGAATATTACTATGTTCTTCTAAAGAAATATTTTTCCTGATTTTTTCATTAACTAAAATCTCAATATTCCTGATTTCTTCGTCATTTAGTTTCTGAAAATGGCTAAAATCAAAACGTAAATAGTCAGGATGAACCAACGAACCTTTTTGCTCGTTATGTTCGCCTAATACTTTTCTTAAAGCATAATGCAGTAGATGAGTAGCTGTGTGGTTGTTTGCAGTTGAAATTCTTTTATTCGAATTAACAACAGCTTTAAAGTTAGCTTTGGGATCAATTGGAAGCTTATCAGTAATATGAATGCTTAAATTATTTTCTTTTATAGTATTCATATTACTGATAAGCTTCCAATTGATCCCAAAGCTAACTTTAAAGCTGTTGTTAATTCGAATAAAAGAATTAACAACAGCTTTAAAGTTAGCTTTGGGATCAATTGGAAGCTTATCAGTAATATGAATGCTTAAATTATTTTCTTTTATAGTATTCA
>JAUVUS010000464.1 GCA_030600865.1 Bacteroidales bacterium
TTCCTTTAGCCATTAAAAATCTTAATCAAAAACTTTTAGAAATTATTGATGTTATAGTAAAATTAGAAATGAATTAAATTATGCACAATATTTCATTAGGTTTTTCAACCTGCCCGAATGATACTTTTATTTTTGATGCCATGGTTCATCATAAAATTGATACTGAAGGACTCGAATTTGATGTTTTTTTAGGTGATGTAGAAGAATTGAATAATAAAGCTTTAAATAGTGAGCTGGATGTAACAAAGATCAGTTATCACGCATTTTCAAAAATTGCTGACAATTATTTATTATTAGATTCGGGTAGTGCTCTTGGATATAAAAACGGACCATTATTAATAAGTAAACACAAGATTTATCCTGATGAATTGAATGATATTAAAATTGCAATTCCGGGACTGAATACTACTGCTAACTTGTTGCTTAGTATTGCTTTTCCGAATGCTAAAAATAAAAAAGAATATCTTTTTTCAGATATTGAAGATGTAGTAATGAGCAATGAAGTTGATGCCGGATTAATTATTCACGAAAACAGGTTTACTTATGAAAAGAAAGGTTTGAAGAAAATAATTGATTTAGGTGAATATTGGGAAAAAGAAACAGGATTGCCTATACCTTTGGGAGGAATTGCCGTAAACAGAAATTTAAATCATGATCTTCAATTAAAATTAAACAGGGTTTTAAAACGGAGTGTAGAGTTTGCTTTTGAGAATCCAAAATCGGCATATCCTTATATTAAACAGTATGCACAGGAAATGGATGAAGAGATAATGTACAAACATATTGAATTATACGTAAATGATTTTACGAAAGATTTGGGCAAAGACGGGAGAAAGGCCATAGAAGTATTATACGAAAAGGCAGTTGAGATGGGCGTTTTACCAAAAATGAATGAGCAAATTTTCTTAACTTAACAGTATTTTGATCTTTCCACAGAAAATTATGCTTATTTGAGTTAAAAACAAATTAGGGTGCATATATAGTAAAAAAGTCATATACTAGAAATTAAATAAATAATTTAAACTGAGCTAAAATGAAAACAGAAGGAATTAACACAGTTGGATTAATAATTTTTTCAATTCTATTATTTATCTCGTGCAACCAGGAAGTTAAAGATGGAGCAATGACTGTTACCACGAATTCAGAAAAAGCATTAGAGTTATATCAGAAAGGTTATGAAATTGCATATGGAGTAGTTGAGCTCGATAAAGCTGTTTCTTTTTATGAGCAAGCGACAAAAGAAGATACAAATTTCTTTATGGCGTATTATCAATTAGCCACTTATAATCTTTTTCATAATAATGATAAAGAATTTGAAGAAAATGTTCTCGCCGCAGTACAATGCAATACTGAATTGAGTAAAGGTGAAGAAATACAAAAAAAAGCCCTTAAAGCATGGTTGAAAAACAGAAATACAAATAATTCTAATTTAGGGTTACAACTGGTGGAGTTATATCCAAATGACCCGGACGCATTAATAAATCTTGGTTTCTTTTATTATATGGATAATGATTACATAAATGCTATCCCAACTTTTGAAAAAGCTAATTCAATGGAAAGACTTGACAATAAATATTGTGGACCTAAGCTAGCAATCGTTCCAGTTTGTTTACTTGGCTATTCATATTTAATAACGGGACAACTGGATAATGCTAAGACCAGCTTCGATAATTATATAAAACAATTTCCAGATGAACAAAATCCTTATGATTGTAAAGCAGATTACTTTATGACAACGAAAGAATATGATGAAGCATATCGTTGTTATATGACAGCTTATAAGATAGATACTACCTTTCAAATATTTTTCCAAAGAGCATTGGAAGCTAAAAACCTTTATGATAGTTTACAGATAAAATAGATGAATCTTTTAGAACTGTTTTAATGCCTTACTGTTAGCTGATAAACTAATAAATTGTTAAATTTGACTGTTGTCAAGCAAGTTGGTAAATTAATTAGATTTTGATATTTTGTCTTGATTCTTGATACTTGTATCTTGGTGTTTTTTATAGATTAAAGACAATAATTTTTCTACTTTTACAGCATTATTAGTTTAAACAATACAATATGATAATAGTTACAGGAGCAGCAGGTTTTATTGGTAGTAATATGGTAAGCAAGCTCAACAGCGAAGGCTTTAAAGATATTGTTGTTGTTGATGATTTTTCACATCCCGAGAAGAATAAAAATTTTGAAAGCAAGATTTTTTCTCATAAAGTGCATCGTGATGATTTTATAGATTGGTTGGAGGAAAATCAGCGTTTTGTGCAGTTTGTATTTCATATGGGTGCCAGATCCGCTACAACAGGATTTCCAAAAGAAATTTATGATGTTCTTAACCTTAATTATTCAAAAGCGGTCTGGGAAAAATGTGTTAAATATGGTTTGCCATTGGTTTACGCATCATCAGCAGCTACTTATGGATTTGGAGAATTTGGTTATGAAGACAGTCATGAAATTGTTGAGAAGTTAAAACCTCTTAATTTGTACGGTGAATCGAAAAACGATTTTGATAAGTGGGCTTTAGCGCAAGAAAAGAA
>JAUVUS010000324.1 GCA_030600865.1 Bacteroidales bacterium
AATAGAAATACTGAATAAAGAAAAACAAATCCAGAGCAGTAAACTTGCAAAACAAAGAATTATAGTGTATTCTGCATTTTGTTTTTCTATTTTAATATTAATTATTGTATTTGTATTATATAACAGGTTTCGATTAAAAAAGAAGGCTAATATATTATTGTCGGAACGAAACTTCAGGATTCTACAACAAAAAGAGGAAATTTTTACTCAGGCAGAAGAACTTGCGAAACATCGTAATCAATTAGAACATCTGGTTGAAACTAGAACTGCTGAATTAAAAATAGCAAAAGAAAAAGCTGAAGAGTCAGGCAGGTTAAAAACTGCTTTCCTGGCAAATATGTCGCATGAAATTAGAACACCAATGAATGCAATAATTGGATTCTCTAATTTGCTTATAGATCCGGACATTGAAAAAAAACAAAAAGAGGACTTCATAAAAACACTTACTCATAATAGCGATGCATTGCTGCAGTTAATTGATGATATTCTTGATATTGCCAAAATTGATTCAGAGCAGATAATTATTCATAAAACTGACTGGATACTAAATGAAATATTAAAGGAGTTGTTAAATAAATTTCTTGAAGAAAAAAAGTATAAAAACAAGCAAAACATTGATTTAAAATTAGTTTTAAAAAATAAAGATAGAAATATTAAGATATATTGTGATCAGTTTCGCATTAAACAAATTTTATCAAACTTAATTGATAATGCTTTAAAATTTACTGAAAAAGGTTCGGTCGAATTTGGTTATGACTTTGAAAATCAACCCGACCAATCTTATATAAAATTTTTTGTTAAAGATACCGGTATAGGAATATCAAAAGAACAACAAGAAAATATATTTAAAAGGTTTACAAAAATAGAAACTGATATAAAAAAATTATATAGAGGGGCGGGGCTGGGATTAGCAATTTCCAAAGGTCTCGTTGATTTACTCGGTGGTAAAATCTGGCTTCAATCAAAAATTAATCAGGGTTCTGAATTTTACTTTACAGTTCCTTATGATGAAATATCAGAGGAAGAAAATCTGGTTAATGAGAGACCGAACTTTACTGCAAATTATAATTGGCCTGATAAAACAATTCTTATTGCAGAAGATGAAGATAGTAATTTCTCGTATCTTAAAGTGCTATTATCAAATACAAAAGCTAAAATTTTACGGGCTAAAGATGGTAAAGATGCTGTAGATATTTGTCAAAAAAATAAAGTTGATTTAATTCTAATGGACATAAAAATGCCTGAAATGGATGGAGTTGAAGCTACTGGTTTAATAAAAAAACAATTACCTGATATACCCGTTATTGTACAATCAGCTTATTCAGCCTCAGCAGATTTTATATCTATCGCAGGGAATACTTTTAATGAAATAGTTGAAAAGCCTATTTCAGCTACAAAAATTTTAACGATGATCAGTAAATATTTATGATTTATCCGGAAGATGAATAATTTTATGGTTTAAATCCAAGAATCATTATGTCATCAATCTGCTCATATTTATTATCCATCCAGTTACTTAAGCTTAGTTTAATAAGATCTTTTTGGGTTTCGAAAGGCTCATTGTGAATTTCTAATAACAAGTGCTTGAATCTTCTTGAAAGGAATTTTTTACCATCATCACCTCCAAATTGATCTATTAATCCATCCGAAAACAGATAAAAAATATCTCCTTCTTCATATTCAATTTCGTTATTTTGGAAAGGGATTTCAATAGGGGTTACACCAATAGGGTTTCGTGTAGGTTTATATTCTATAAGTTTATTGTTTCTGATAAGATATAATGGTGCATTTGCTCCTGCATATTGCATTATCTTTTCTTTATGATTAATTACACATAGGGCTATGTCTATACCACTATTGTGCGAATAATCATTTTCCGTTTGATTTAAGGTGTCTTTTAATTCATATCTTAAAATTTCAAGTGTTTGATTTGCCTTGGTGGTTTCTTCTCTGCGAACAATTTCGTTTAGCAAAGATATACCTAAAACACTCATAAAAGCTCCTGCGACTCCATGCCCTGTGCAGTCGGCAGTGGCAATAATAGTAAAATCGTTTATTTTCTTTACCCAATAGAAATCTCCACTTACTATATCTTTTGGAAGATAAAATATGAAATAATCAGGAAGTATTTTCTTTATTGTTTTTTGTCCTGTTAACATCCCGGTTTGCAGACTTTTAGCATATTGAATACTATCAGTAATTTGTTTTTTCTGAAATATTAACTCATCTCTTTGTGAGGTGGAAATAGCCTTTTCTTCACGATAACTTTTTACTAGTAATGCAACAACAAAGTATATAAGCACAAAAGAAAATAGGAAGGTAATTGTTACATCATAGAATTTTACAATGTCACTTTCATAAGGAGTAATTAAATTTGGGAATCTTCTTTCAAGATAAAATAAGAGAATTAAATTTAACAAAAAGCTGGTAATAACAATAACCCGGTTTTTTCCTTCGGTAATTATTACAAATAAAATCAGGCCAACCAGATAAACAAATACAACAGGGCCTTCAGAACCGGCATTAAAAAACCACACTGTTGAAAGTATTATTAAAGAATAAATTATAAATGGTGTAATGAGAGGTTTAAATATTTTTATTTTTCTGGATATATAGTAAAATATAAATAATACTACGGTTGAAAATATTGTGAAGAAAGTTAATTTTAAATTAAGTTGTAAAGCAATATTTGTGATACTTGCAAAACAGGCTGCTAAGGCAGAAAAAAGACTCACCGAATTAAAGAACCGGTGTTCCAGACTATAATTTTCTCTGTTCCCAAAAAGTAAATCAGTATAACTGTAATTTCCTTTTTTATCAGAATCTGATATGTTTTGTTTCATTTTTAAACTAGATAAAAAACAAAACTGGAATATAAATTAAATGGTATTGTTTAAATTCCAGCAATAAGAATAGCTAATATATAAATAAAATCAATAATTATATATGAAAACTATGCTTTGTTGACAGATAAGGCTTAATGTGAAACGAACATTAATGACCTGCCTTTAAAATGTATTATCTCCGTTCGAGCAAAACAATATTTTCAACATGATGAGTATGTGGAAACATATCGACCGGCTGAACTTTTACAATCTTATAATTAGTATCCAATAAATTAATATCTCTTGCCTGCGTTGCCGGATTACAACTTACATAAACTATTTTTTGCGGATTTGCTTTCAGAATTGATTCAATAACATCTTTGTGCATACCTGCTCGCGGAGGATCGGAAATAATAAGATCGGGATTACCATGTTTTTTAATAAAATCAGTGGTGAGGATATCTTTCATATCACCTGCAAAAAAATCAGTATTCGTGATATTATTAATTTCAGAATTTACTTTTGCATCTTCAATAGCTTCAGGAATAAACTCAATTCCAATAACTTTTTTTGCTTTTTTTGCTACAAAATTGGCTATAGTTCCTGTTCCCGTGTAAAGATCATAAACAATTTCGTCGCCTGTTAAATTGGCAAATTCTCTCGTTTTACAATATAAATTATATGCTTGTTCAGAATTAGTCTGATAGAAAGATTTTGGACCGATTTTAAATCTTAAATCTTCCATTTGTTCGAAAAAGTGATCTTTTCCTTTAAAATGAATTACTTCCTGATCGGATATTGAATCATTCGCTTTGGAATTTACGATATACATTAACGAGGTAATTTCAGGGAATTTATCCGCGATATTATTTAATAAAGATTTTATGATTTTCTGATCATCATAAAAGAAAACAATAATAACCATAAGTTCTTTTGTGGTTGACGTTCTTATAATTACATTTCTCAGCAAGCCTTCTTGTTTCCTTAAATCAAAATATGTAAGATTGTTTTCGTCAGCGTATTTCTTTATTTCAAGCCTGATTGCATTTGAAGGCTCTTCCTGTAAATAGCAATTATTAATGTTTACAATTTTATCCCATATTTTTGGAACATGAAAACCTAAAGCGTTGCCTTTTTCAAATGTGTCTTGAGTATTTATCTCTTCTTTTGTTAACCAACGTTTATTCGAAAAGGTAAATTCAAGTTTATTCCTATAATAAGTGGTTTTATTTGATGGAAGTATATAATCAATTGCCGGCAATT
>JAUVUS010000422.1 GCA_030600865.1 Bacteroidales bacterium
GATCAGGTTGGTGACAATCTTATTGTTTTAACGAACTATAATGCACCAAAGTATAAGTTAGTTCGTATTAATGTTAATATATTAAATATAGGTAATTGGATTGATGTGTTACCGGAAAAGAAAGATGTACTGAAAGAGTGTGCTCTTGCAGGCGATAATATTATTGCATCATATATGCAGGATGCTAAAACAAAATTAGAAGTATATAATATAAAAGGCGATTATTTATATGATATTGAACTGCCAACATTAGGTAGTGTAAGTGATATAAATAGTTCTGTTAATAGTAATGAAGTGTTTTATAAATTCAAATCATTTACTGTTGCTCCAACAATTTTTAAGTATGATGTGGAAAATAATTCAGGGGAGGTTTATTTTGAGCCAGCTTTAGACTTTGATGCATCAGAATATGAAACCAAACAGATATTTTTTGAAGGAAAAGATGGAATTAAAGTTCCAATGTTTATAGTTCACAAAAAAGGATTGAAATTAGATGGGAAAAATCCAACATTACTATATGCTGATGGCGGATTTAATGCTAGTTTGTTACCATCATTTAAAACAGATAGACTTATTTGGCTGGAAAATAATGGAGTTTTTGCTTTAGCAAATATTCGTGGAGGAGGTGAGTATGGTGAAAACTGGCATAAAGCAGGAATTCGTTTAAATAAGCAAAATGTATTTGATGATTTTATTGCAGCATCAGAATATTTAATTAATGAACAATACACTTCGCCTAAAAAACTTACTATTCGTGGAGGTTCAAATGGAGGATTATTAATAGGAGCAGTAATAAATCAACGTCCTGATTTGTATAAAGTGGCGTTCCCTGAAGTGGGAGTAATGGATATGCTTCGATTCCATTTGTTTACAATAGGTTGGTTATGGGTAAACGAATATGGTTCCAGTGAAAACGCAATACAATTTGAGAACCTTTATAATTATTCTCCATTGCATAATATTCAAGATGATATTGACTACCCTGCTGTAATGGTGATTACTGCTGATCATGACGATAGAATTGTTCCTGCACATTCATTTAAATATATTGCAACATTGCAGGAAAAATATGATGGAAGAAACCCTGTTCTAATAAGGATTCAAACAAAGGCAGGTCATAGTGCAGGAAAATCAATAAGTGTTAGAATTGAGGAAGCCGCTGATAAATGGTCTTTTGCTTTTTATAATATGGGAGAAACACCAAATTTATAAAGATTAATTAAAAATTGTTTATAAAAAAATATCACTTTTATAAATTAGAACTGCTTTGAAATTTATCTTTGAAGCAGTTTTTTTACAACAATTATAAGTGGATTTAAATTATATCGTAATAGAGGGAAATATTGGAGCAGGTAAAACTACTTTGTCAAAGATGATTGCCAAAGAGTTTAATGCCAAACTTATATTAGAGCAGTTTGCTGACAATCCATTTCTTCCAAAATTTTATAAAGAACCGGATAAATATTCATTTCAACTTGAATTATCTTTTCTTGCCGAACGCTATCAACAATTAAATAAGGAATTAACCTCTAGAGATTTATTCAGGCCTTTTACCGTTGCCGATTACTATTTTATGAAATCTTTAATTTTTGCCCAGGCAACATTAAAAGAGGATGAATATAATCTTTATCGTCAGATTTTTAATATTATTTATAAGTCGATACCAAAACCGGATCTATATGTTTATTTACACGTAGACGTTAAAAATCTTGCAAAAAACATAGCAAAACGAGGTAGAGATTATGAAAAAGGCATTAGCGAAGATTATTTAGCTAAGTTACAGGAAGGTTATTTCGACTTCTTTAAGCAGCAAAACGATATTACGTATTTGGTAATAGACTCAAACAATATGGATTTTGTTGAAAACCAGGAAGATTACACAAAAGTAAAAGAACTGATTTTTAAGAAGGATTATCCGATAGGAATAAACCGAATAACGATATAAGTCCTTATATAATATATATTTTACAACTTTTCTTTTTTTTTTAACCAAAACATTATTAAGTTTGTAGTTCAAGAGAAATTTGAACTAGCAATTTTAAAAACAAATAACTTAATCAAACTATGAAAAGAATTAACTATTTAGCGTCTTTCTTATTTTCTGCAGTAATTTTAAGTAGCTGCGGCGGATTAGATAAAATGAAAGAAGAAGCTTCAAATCTTCAGTACAGTGTTACTCCTAAAGTTCTTGAAATGCATGCTGGCAAAGTAAAGTATGAAATTAAAGGAGATGTTCCTGCTGAATGGTTCAACAAAAAAGCTATTGTTGAATTTACTCCGGTTTACAAGTATGAAGGTGGAGAAGAAGTTCTAGAATCAAAAACATATCAAGGAGAAAGTGTAGAAGCAAATAATAAGGTAATCGGTTTTGAAACAGGTGGCCCTATAGAATTCGCAGGTGAATTCGAGTATAAGGAAGCTATGAGAATTGGCGACCTTGAAATTAGAGGTGCAGCAACAATTAAGGATAAATCTTTAGATTTAGTTGCTTACAAATTAGCTGATGGTGTAATTTCTACTCCATTATTAGTAATGGTAGATCCAATGGCAATTGCTGCTAAAGACAATTTCCAAAGAATTGTTTCAGAAACTAAAGAAGCAGATATTCATTATGTAATACAGCAGTCAAATATTCGTAAATCTGAATTAAAGGCAGAAGATGTTGCAGCTCTTGAAGCTTTTGTGAAAGCTACTAACGAAGCTGCTAATGAAGAATTCAAAGGAATTGAAATTTCTTCATATGCTTCACCTGACGGACCAGAAAAATTAAACGAAAGATTATCAGAACAAAGACAAAAGACTGCTGATAAGTATTTAGCAAAAGTAATTGGAAAAGCAAAAGTTAGCAAAGAAGATGCTGAAACATTATACAGCTTAAAATCTACTTCTGAAGACTGGGATGGATTTAAAGGTTTAGTTGAAGCTTCAACTA
>JAUVUS010000097.1 GCA_030600865.1 Bacteroidales bacterium
CCAAAAGCATATAATTCAATAGTGTCACCTTTATTTATAGTACAACTATTTCCAGGTGATATATTTAGATTTATTTCACTAGCTACTTCAATAAAATTATAATTTATGATTGAATCTTTGTCTCCTGTTGAATTTTCTACAATTAATTTAATTGTTTTAAATCCTTGAGATGAATAGGAAATAACATGTGGTCCTTCGCTTGATGATGTTGCAGGTGTTGCATCTTTACCAAAGTCCCAAAGATAACTTGATATACTTCCAGATGAAGTACTACTGAAAGTTACTTCACTATCATAACAAATCGTACTATAATCAGATTTAATTGAAGCTTTAATGCTGTTTTTAGTTCCATAAGCTCTAATGCATAAATCAATTTGAGCATCAGTTCCATTTCCAACTAAATTCCATATTTCTCCTTTATTACTTATCCAACCAACGTTTGATAGAATCTGGGGATATGCATAATTTGGGACTTGAATTTCAATAGGTATAGGGTATTCATCATTTGGAGTGTAATATTTAACTTTAATATAGAAATCACCATTTACACTAAATGGAATATCAAATGTATGATATCCTGGATATTCAACAAATAAATTGTAAGCAGATGCTAAAGTGTCGGTTAATATATTTCCAGTTTTTGTACTAAATACTTCAATATCAATAAGTGAATTTGAGGCGCCAACAAAAGTTCCTATTTTATTAAAACTATGTTCTTCATTAACATTATATTTTATTAAAGCATAATCTTTAGAATCACCAAATCCATATGAAGTAATTTCTCCAAAATCATCATACATTAAAATAGTATCAATATTATTTATTTCTTTTCTGATTGGATAAATCGTTGCATTCTCTAATGCATGTATATCGTTATACGACATATAAAAATAGCCATAATCACCCCAAGAAGTACCCCAACTATTTTTTATTATCCATGCACCAGTACCTCCACTTGTTATCTTATTATTATCCCAACCTACCAATAAAACACCATGGTTTGAACTTTCTGCACCTGAATAATAATAAGTATTATTTGTATTATCAAGATATGCATCATCAGCGTGATAAGAAACAGCAATAGCTCCGTAATTCATTAGTGTATATTTTATTACATCTGAATTACTTGGTAAAAAACGAGACTCTGGAACAAAAAACTGAGGTGCAGCATTAGTTTCTGAGCAGGTAAACTCGTAATCATTATATGGATCCTCGGTTTCCAAAATAGGACCACTTAATCTTGTCAAATAAGCAGTTGCAATTCCCTGATGACCTCCTTGTTCCCATTCAAAGCCATGACATGTAGCCATATTGTGTTCAGAAAGATCATATTCATTTAATCCTAATTTTAAATTTCTTGATTCAATTGCCCCAATTGCAGAAAAACTCCAACAGTGTCCTGCATTTTTTTGATTCTTTACCGTAGTAACTAACAGTTCATCACGTAAATCATAAGATTCCGGGAAACTGTATTTTGCTATGTCAATATTTATATCATCAGAAAAAACATAAGTTGTCGGTGAAGGAATAACTCCGGTTACGCTTGTTTTACTGGTTATAAATTTAACAAACTCTTCATCTAAGGGAGCCTGTTTAAACTCTTGTCCGATACTGTTTTTAAATAGGACAATAAATAAAATTAAAAAAGTAAATTTTAGTTTCATTTTGATAAAATTAAAGTTAATAAAATAAAATATTTGGGTTTATAAATTTGGGTTTACAATTTTCCCCATGAAATAAATGCAATTATTTTCATTATTTCTAAGAATATATATAAAAGGTTTATTTACGATAAAATTAACATTCTCAATTAAAACTGAAGTTTTTCGCATTATAATTGCAGTGGCAGCTGCCGCTTCTGTTCCATCTTCATCAACAGCAATATTCGCTTTATGTACAACTTTGCTTATATATAGTTTTTCGGCACTAGTAATTCCGGAAAAATCAGCTACTTCTGTAAATGCGTCTTTGATACCCAGTTCAGATAAAGTTTTGTTTAAATCGAATTCCGATTCAATCTTAAATTTCGGTAAAGACAGGTTAATACGCCTTTTTTCCCTGTTTTGTGTATAATTACTATAATATTCGTTGTTTAGTTTCTTTTCTATTTTTCTCAATTTTTTGTATGATTTTGGAAGAATAATCATTAAAGATATGTTTTCATTAGAGTAAGGAATATCAATTATTTGAGAATACTTATCACTGTAATACCATGAATTAATATACCTGTTCATATAAACAGTTTTAACGTAATCTTTTTTGCCAATCTGAAAATTATCTTCAGTATTTTTTTCTTTGTTAAACTTATCTTTCCATGCTCCTTTAAAATATAATGCATTTACCAAAACCAGTCTGGTTGTATTATCAATTGATGATGGCTGTAATAGGTTAGTAATTTTATTATTTGTATTTTTTTCCACCCATTGATTTATGTCTAACCTGGATTTTTCAGGTTCTGTAATAAAATTAGTAAACTGAAGTGATGAAGAAAAATATTGTTTATTGATATTTAAAAATTCCTGGTTTAATTTAAGGCCTTCTTGAATCCACAGAGAATTTGCATTATGAAAATTAATATCACTTTTTTCCCTTTGATTAAGATTAGTAAGATTTATATAATCTTTATTAAACTCATCTAAATTTCTGTTAAAATGAAAGGTACTGCTGATTTCTTCAAAAGTATTATTTTTAGCACCAATATATGTCATGGCAATAGCTGAGGTAATACTTGCCGGAGAAAAAATAAGGTTTTCATCCGGGTTTTTTAACTTTTGATAAACTTCAAACGAGAATTGGTTATTACTTTCAATAATATTAATACTATTCTGAGCAAACGAAGCTTGCAAAAAAATACTTAATGATACTAAAGCAATGATTATTTTCATAATAGAATAATTTTAATTTGTAAATGTAAATAATTATCAATGAATATTCATTGTTTATCGATAAATTTCAATTAAAAATGATACATATTTGTAATTTAAAATTTTGTAATTTACTGACACATTGAAGTTACGAATATTGTACGCTGATTAGTTACAAAATTTTTAATTTATATCCTTTAATAACATAGTTCCTTTTGCGTTCTGAATAGCAATATCAAAATCATTTAATATTTTAATGATTTGATCCTTTTCTGTTGATGCTATTGCAAGAATTTTATCTGTTCCGCAATGATCTATAGTATTTAATGTATTTCTAACTGATATATTATTAATATCCTGTGCAGGCTGATATGCATTTTCTTTTTCGTGTTGAGTACTAATTTCCGATAAAATATTACTATCAACCAGCTTGTAAATAATATCGTAAACTAATCGTATTGGAATTTCAAGTTTTTTGCTAATTTCAGCAGCCGTCATTGCTTTTTCGCCTTTAGCAAAATTCTTAATTAATAAATGAGCTACCATTAAGGTAATTACTTTCCAACTATAAGCACTTAAATTATGTGTATCAGGTTCAAATTCGTATTTCTCAACATTCTGTACGGCAAATGATACTTCAGCACCAAATAGTACTATTAACCAACTGGTTTGTAACCAAATTAAAAATAAAGGCAGGGCTGCGAAACTTCCGTAAATAGCATTGTATTTTGAAACACCAACCTGAAAATAAATATAAAGCCACTGTACAAAAACAAATATAGTACCTGAAATTATTCCAGCAATAAATGCAGATTTAAATTTCACTTTTGTATTAGGCATTATCATATAAATTATTGTTAATACCAACCAAAAGAAAACATATGGGATTAGTTTTAATGAAAAGAATATAAGAGGACTAATCATTCCAAGCAGATCAAATTCAGTTGTAATTCTGGTTATTTGAGTGCTTATAAAAACATTTGAACTTGTAGCTAAAATAATTAAAACAGGAGCTATTAACATCATGGAAAAATAATCACTAAATTTCCTAAACCACACACGAGGTTTACGTATATTCCATATTGCATTGAATGAACTTTCGATATTACCTAAAACTTTCATTACAGACCAAAACAATACGGCAATACCAATTCCTGCAATTATTCCACCTTTTGTATTTTCCAGAAATTTATTTGCAAATGTTATTATATAATCTAAAACTTCCTGTTGTTCAGAAAAATTTTCTGTAATTTGTTGTTCTAAATGTTTGTCGAAACCAAAACCTTTAGCAATTCCAAAACCCATAGCAACAACAGGAACAACGGAAAGCATCGAATAAAATGTCAATGCCGAAGATCGCAAGCTCACTTTATCCTCATCGTATCCGCGAAAAGCTAAAAGTATAATACGCAAATACTTTATCAATACAACCTTATACTTTGGCATATTTTTAAGTGATATACGCCAAATATCTTTCTTTAGAAAATCTAATACTTTTTGAAACATGACAATATTGGTATTATATTTGATTATAAAAATAATGTTTTTCTGAGTTTAAAACCTAATCGAATAATAAATTAACATACTTATTGAAAATTTAATCAAATAAAACTGAATACCTTACGTATCAATAAAATTTTATTTTTAAATTGCACACTTTACTAAATATTATGGCTCAAGTTTAAAATAACATATGTAAAAGTATTGGGCTAAAGCCCTGCATTAATAGGGATTCTATAACCCCAGGCTTAAGCCTGGGGTTAGTAATTAGAAGTTTAAATGGGTTTTAACCCAAAATGGTTTACAGTTTTCAACGCTAAATTAAACTAAAACCAATATCATTTAAATGTAAACTGATTTTACTACTTTTTTATTTATTATAACACATAAATTATATTATTATGAAAAAATATATACTTATCATTATTGCATTAATAGCTGCTTTACAGTTAAATGCACAACATACCGTTCATATTGCTGCGGGTGGGAATGTTATGGGAGATTTACCATATAACAATCAATACGATTATAATTGGTGTACTGTAATTTATCCGCAGGATATGATAAAAATAAGCGGTGATATAACAACAATATCTTATCGGCTTAACGTAGCAATCGTATATTCAGAAGATGCATTTAATCAAAAAATATATATGACCCACACTTCTGATATTGGTTTTTCTAACGCTGATTACCCTGATATTGCATCAATGACATTAGTTTATGATGGTACTATATCTTATAGAGAATGGACAGGTTTGGGCGAAACTGTAATTACCCTTACCACGCCTTTTGCATATAATAATACCGATAATTTAATTATTCATATTGAAAATCACGATGGAACAAAAAATGGCAATACCAACCAAGGTTTTAGCGATTATTCAGGCGGTACAACTTACTATCCATGTAAATATAATCAAGATAATGGTTCGTTTCCTGCAAGTACGGGGGCAATCCGTACTCACGAATTACCTAATATATTCTTAACTTTTGATCCGGGTTTAGATGCAGGTGTTAGCAAAATTAACAATAATGTGGATTTTCTTTTACCCGGATTACAAGATATTACAGTTAATTTCAGTAATTATATGGCTGATGTTATTACATCGGTTGATATAGATTGGGAAATAAACGGGACACCCCAGACAACATACAATTGGTCTGGCTCTTTAAACCCAGGGCAGGAATCTGCAGATATAATTATCGCCACAGATTATGATTTTAACCCCGATACATTCATAATTAAAGCATGGACAACCAATCCTAATTCGGGAGTTGATGAGTTAAATACAAATGATACGCTTACTAAAACAATTTTTGTAGCAGATTACATCGAAATTGGAGATCATTCATATAATAATACAATAATGCCTTATCCTACATATAATTATTTTGGATGGTCTGCTTCCATTTATAATAGTGATTCTATCCAAAACGGGAAAATATGCGGTATTGCTTACAACACACAAACTCAAGGCTATTTCAGAGAAAATCAGAGAATATACTTATCACAAACTTTAGAAACTACTTTTTCTTCAGCTGATTTACCAACAGAAGCATCAATGAGTAAGGTTTATAGTGGAGATATTGATTATGGAGGAACAACCGGGTGGAAAAAAATAAAATTTGATTCAATTTTTATTTACGATAACAATAATCTACAGGTTCATTACCGGAATTATAGTGATCAATATAATTCACCTGTTACACAGTTTATGGGGTCAAATTATGGTTCTACAGTAACAATTTATAATGGTGATAACACATCTTTTCCCACAACTGCTGGTTCAACCCTTAGCCGTGCAGCTGATATCAGACTTTATTTTTTAATAGCCACCGATGCAGGAATAACAGCACTAGATGCTCCTGAAACATATTTTAATACAGGAAGTAACGATATATCTGTTTTTTTAAAAAACTTCGGAACAGAAACATTAACATCTGCAAATATTAATTATCAGATTAATAACGGAACAATTAATACGTTTAACTGGACAGGTAGTTTAGCCTGCTACGATACGGAACAGGATATTATTATCGGCAACGAAAACTTTGCTTATGGAGAACATACAATAAAAATATGGACAGATTCTCCAAATGGACTCAATGATTACAAAGCTGAAAACGATACCTTGTTTAAAACAATATATTCAACAAATCCATTATGTGGAAATTATGTTATTGGTGAGACTCCATCAGACTATACCACAATTAAAGAAGCTGTCGATTCATTAAACTCCGCTGGTGTTTCTTGCGATGTAGTTTTTGACATTAAGTCCGGTACATATAATTCTCAATATATTATAAATGAAATAAACGATGCCGGACAAAACAGTACAATAACTTTTCAATCGCAAACGGGCGATAGTACCGATGTTATATTAACAACCGATTCTACCGATTATTTATTTAATCTTAACGGAGCAGATTTTTTAAGATTTAAACATCTTACATTTACAAGCGATAGTGCTGAAAAGTTTATGGTTTTAGACAGTGGCGCATGTAATAATATTTTTGAGAACAATCAATTTATTGATGGTGTATATCATATATTTAATACCGAAACTACAATAGCTGATACAAACAATATCATTAACAATAATTTATTTTTGAACAGTAATACTGCTATCTATTTTTATTCTGTAATTAGTGCATTTGAAACAGGTAATGTTATAAGTTCAAACAAATTCGAAAATCAAACCGGAAACAGTATAAAAAATGCTTATCAGGAAAATCTCAGTATAACTAATAATAATATTGAAACAACCGGATATGGATTAGCTATATATAGTTACCTTATGAAAAATTGCTCCATAACAAAAAACACCATGATAACTTCGTGGGCAGCAATGGAATTTATAAGCGGATATGATACAAGTTTAATAGCAAATAACTTTATTATTTGTGAATCAAATACTGTTAGCGGGTATAGTATTAAATTACAGATTGACAATACTAAATTTTATAATAATACCATAAAATCGATTGGCGACCAAAGCTCTAATCCTATTATACTGGTATATGGTGATAATAATGATTTTAAAAATAATATTTTGCTTAATTTAAAAGCAGGTACTACTATTCATATTGATTGGGGACGTGAAAATAATACAAGTGATTATAATTGCCTTTTTTCAAATGGAGCATCGCTTGCTAAATGGGAAGGCACAGACTGTACAGACCTTGCAGCATGGCAATCTGCTTCAGGTTTAGATGCAAATTCAATTTCAACTCTGCCGGTTTTTTCTTCCGATACAGATTTACATACCAATAGTCTTGCATTAGATGGAGCAGGAACTCCATTACCTGAAATTACCGATGATTTTGACGATGAACCAAGAGATGCTGTAAGCCCTGATATAGGGGCTGATGAATTTACTTCAACTTGTACCGGGCCAATTAGTGGAACATATACAATTGGTTCATCTGGCGATTATACTACATTCAATGAAGCTGTTACAGCACTGTTTGAATGCGGAGTTAATGGTTCTATTACATTTAATATTGA
>JAUVUS010000036.1 GCA_030600865.1 Bacteroidales bacterium
TCTATCAATTCCTTCATTATATTCAAGGCTAATAAAATAGCGCATTTTTGACCGATTTAAATTGATTAACGGAGAGTAATAAAGCATTTGACCAGTAAAAACCCCTTGCAAAGCATTTTTAAAATCATAAAAACTTCCATATTCAACTTTTATACCATAATATCCTCCTTTTTTGAGAGAATATCCTGCACCGAGCCGGATACCTCCATAATACATATTCTGGATATCGCTCCATAAATATCCGGTGGTAAACGAGAGTATATAACCTACCGGAACATCTTCGATTATTCCAAATCCTTTTAAGTATCTTGTTTTAATGGGTTTGTTTTTTAAAATAGTAATATTTCCCAGTAATAAAGAGGTATTCTGAAAAAGTTGATTTGTATCAGGTGTCACTACAGGTCTTTTTTGGAAATGATTTCGTTGAAATTTTATTGAAAACATTAGGTTTTTCCTTTTCTCAGATGATAAAAGAAATGATCTTCCGATCCATATTTTTTCATTGTCTTTAATATAATTATATATAATTGTCGAATCAGTATATTGCAAGGGATAGATATCTCTCTCATATTCGTATCCTGCCCCTCCGGCATAGCGTGTTTCAGGTGTCAGAAATGCCTTGTTAATATCAGCAGAATAAAGAGAATTTATTGGAGTTTCCCGATACTTTAGTTTTAATTCTATAAAGGAGTTAGAAATATTGTTTAAGTCATATTCTAACTGATTTCCTATTTTAGGGCTATATTCTGAATCATATAAAGCCCGATATTCTATCCCTTGCCCTGATCCAATAATATTTTTATAGCTAAGGAGAATATCAAATTTATTTATAGATGAATATGACAGGCCTGGCGCAATTGGAAACAGATCCTTGATAACTACAATTATATCTGCATTATTTTCGTCGATAGGAACCACAATAAGCTGAGCATCCTCAATGTAATTTAACGACCTTAGTATTCGCTCGTTATCAGCCATTCGGTTTGCATCAATTGTTTCTCCTTCATGAATAATAAGATTCTTTCTTATTATATTTTCTTTAGTGTGCACATGTGCTTTATTCAAAAACTTTGAGAGCTTACTTGTTGCAACTATATTGGTGTCGGTTACCGTACCAGCCATTACATCCACATGAGTAATATGAATGGCATTAATAGTAAGCCCCTCATAAATAACATATTCAGCACTTATATCAATATTATTTGTTTTGCTTTGCTCTTTAATTGCTAATTTATAAAGTTCCGATGATAATTTGTTTCCTTCTGATTTTGCTTTAAGAGAATCGTAAAAACTTTGAGATTTATAGTATGGATTTTTTTTGATTTTATATTTTTCGTCAGATTGTAGTACTATAATAGTATCAGATGCAGGAATAATTACCGAATCTTTTAATACAAGCATTTGACCAAAACTAACAAATAGGCTGTCGTTATTTAATTCCTGGGAAAAAACTGTGATACTCGCAAAAAGGAGTATGGTTTGTAGCAATATGTAAGCTTTTATCCGGTACTGATGCATAGAAATCAGAAAATAATTTTAACCTGTTAAAAGGGGAATAGAATAATATTATTCATTATAATATTAAAACTAAAATGCTTCAGAAAAGTTTATATAAAACCCGCTAATACCATTTTTACCAAATCCGGTATCCACTCTCAAATTTATATCACTCTCACTATCTACTTTAATTCTTAATCCAAGTCCGTAACTAGGCCAAAACCCACCCAACGATAAATCCTGATACTTTTCTGCTACTCTACCTGTACCAACCCAACCAACTAATCCAAAAATATTCCAAACCGGCATCCTGTATTCTATTTGAGCATCAACAAGAACTTTATCCCTTAAAGCTCCTTTGTAATAACCTCTCATTCTGTCCTCACCACCTAGTTTTGATAATTCATAATAGGGAACATCACCCACCGCATAGTTTGAAGCCATTTGAACAGCTATCACATGTTTATGCCATGGATTATAGTATTTTCGTGCGTCAAACTGCCAGGTTTGAAAATCAAATCCAGTTCCCGACCAGTTAGGATAATATAAGTAAGATAAGAATACAAACGAACCACTTGATGCATTATACCTATTGTCTCTGCTATCCCAGACCATTGAAATGCCCAGTCCGATTGTTGTACCGCCGTCTTTCCCTGTAATATCTTCAGTAACTAAAAAGCTTGTGGAGTCTTTTTTTACCTCAAAGGTATTTGTTAAATCAACTCCAATACCTAAATATAAACTAGAATGAAGTTGTCTAAGAAAATAATTTACAAACTTAATTCTTTCAGTAGTAATAGATTCAATATCGTCTCTTGTTACATCATTCCCAATACCAAAAATATATTCAGGTGTTTTCTTATAGTTGATATAACCTAATAACATATACTTATCTTGAGAAAAATTAAGAGCAGTAGATACTGAAAAGTTAATATGCCCTTCAGTAGATATGGTAAAAATTTCTGAAATCTTTGAATATGAAGAAATGGTGTCAGTTTTATTTAGCCTGAATGCATTAAATTTGGCTAAGCCAAATACATTACCTGCTTCTTCTGAATAAGAAATTAACGGGACAGGGAAAACCTTGAAAAAACGCTCAGCTTTAACGTTAAAACTATCAAACTTTGAAAGTTGAACTGTGTCTGAATTCTCAATTTTTACAGAATCTTCTTCATTGCTATTTGCCATTAGATTATAAGTAAATGGAGTTAAAAGTAAGAAGATAATCAGGACTCTTTTTAATAATATAAGTTGGGATAAATTACACATGCGATTTTACTTGTTTAAATTAATACATAGTGTTAAATATAAGATATAATTCTATAAAACAAAAAGTTATTAATCCAATTTATTTTGAAGAAGAATTAGTATTATATGAATTGAATGACAAGGTTAGGACAAGAGTTATGGAATCTCAACAAAAAAACCATCCGTGAAAGGATGGTTTTTTTTATAAGTAGTTTGGTATATTATGCCTCTAAAAGATTTTTATATGCAGCAGTATCTAATAATTCATCTAATTCAGAAGTATTAGTCATTTTAATTTTAATCAACCAACCTT
The DNA here is from genome assembly GCA_030600865.1 of Bacteroidales bacterium. GTDB lineage: Bacteria > Bacteroidota > Bacteroidia > Bacteroidales > UBA12077 > UBA12077. Next base: position 3,059 of record JAUVUS010000036.1, read on the forward strand.
CTCCATAAGGATCTTTATTAACAACCTCAGGTGATTCTTCTAATTTTTCGTTTATTTCTAAAACTTCTCCTCCAACAGGCATAAACATATCAGAAACTGTTTTTACAGCTTCAATTGTTCCAAATACTTCTTCTTTTGCCAATTCTTCACCCTCAGTTTCTATTTCGAGGAAAACGATATCTCCAAGTTCGCCTTGAGCATAATCAGTAATACCAACATAAGCTTCTTCACCTTCAACACGTACCCATTCGTGATCTTTAGTGTACTTTAAGTTTTCTGGAATATTCATAATATTTTTATTTTAATTAGATAAAACTTAACTATAAGTTTCAAAATTAATCAAATTTTATTAAAATACTATTCTGTTAAAGTAAATCTTAAGCTAAATCCTACGTCTGTATTTGAAATTCTGTAAGGGTTGGTACCTACCAGTGGAGCAGAAATATTCTGATCATAAAAAAGTCGTAAAGTAAGCCTGTTACTTAATAAATAATCGGCCGAGACACCTATAATTGTTGATTTTTGATCTGCTGATGGTCTTTCATCATCTTCAACTATTTTACGAAGTATGGTTTTGGTGTCTCTAATTTTTAAGTTTGCACGTATATTTAAATCGCTTTTAAAATTTTCCTGACCATCGCCAAAGTTGAAAATTAAATTAAAATCATCGAAACGATATCCTAAACTAAATCCCAGCTCTTCAGTAGATATTTCTGTAATTTGATTGTTTGTAAAGCTTAAAGTAACGGTTCTGGTTTTTTTATACTCGAATCGGGATGTAAAATTATTTACCCAAGTCATATCAATATTAATTAGTGGAACAAACTTCTCAACAATTGATACACTGTTGTATTCAAACTGGGGAATAAAATTTCCGGTGCTATCAACAATTACAATATTACCTGCTCCAAATGAAAAGTCAGGATTATTTATAAACGACCCAATAATGTAAGAAGAACGATATGCATGACTTATATTTACAGATTTAAAAAGTTTCTTCATGATCGGAATATCTTTTAATCCATTGTATCTAATACTCCAGTTAGGTAAAGGAATTTTCTGGAACATATTTAATGGAACAGAATTTTGGTCGTAATACCAGCCATACGATGCTAAAAAGGCCGGGCCCATAACATCCTGTGATAAACTACCATATCCTTCGCTGTACCCAGGTTCGTTTACATGAGTTCCATTACCTAATCGGTTTGAGATATCAATCCTATTTTTCTTAAAATCTTCAAAAGCCTGAGAATAATAATTATTGTCTTTTGATGCTCCTTCGAAAGCAGACCCGATTGTAATATAGGTCATTGAGAAATTCCCGGTAATTTGCTCAGAGTAAGGATCGGGTGAATCGTGATAATAATATCTGCTATTATTTTCAGATTTAGTTCTGTTTGCTGTAAGATCAATTTTTAATCCCCTAATTGGCTCCAATGTAACCTTAAAATTTAGATTCTCATTATGAGTCATTAAAAAAGGTGTATTAAGAGTTGAATCCTCTGTGTACCATCCATTATTAATGGCACTTGATGCAAAATCTTCATCCTGCCAACCAAAAACAAAAGGCCAGCCGGGAGCATTAAAACTTTGATCCATACCTAAAATATTCGAGGATTCTTTATAACCTGCAAAACTTGAACCTTCGGTAAGAGTATAAGAGGCCGAAACATTTTTAATCGACATTAAAAGAAGTGCGGTATTCTCGGCAATAAAAACTAAAGGATTTTCTTTTTTCTCAATACGCCCTTCCACTAATATTTGTGCATCATCAACATCCTTTTCTGATCTGAAACGGATTTTTCGTTTTGTAGATACTTCCCATTCTCCTTTAATTTCCTTACCGCCCGAGTCGGTAACTTTAACTCCTGTTATGTCTTCAGTATTTAGTTCATGATAAACAGACCGTGACCTTCCTTCTCTGAACCAAACATCTTGTGCCTGGTATGATACATTTTCGTATTCTACTTTTTTTCGTGACGATCTTCCTCTCCCATATTTTTGATTAATGCGTTTTAGGAATCCGGCTTTATTGTACAAATTAACCATATTTGCCTGTGCATTTAACTGGAAAGTATTTGAATTACGAATAGTATTTCCCAAATCGAATTCACTGTCAGGTTTTAACAATGGTCCCGATTCCCAGTTATATGTTGCATTATATCGCGATGTTAAAGTGGTCCAGTCTAACAATGGGATTTTGTTAATCGGAACTCTGTAGGTTATATTTATGTTATGATTGTATTGAGTATTACGCCCAAAATTTCTAATACTCCTCCAAACAGAATCTTTCCACTCTTCATATGAGTCTTTATGCCTGTCAACTTCCCCGAAAGGTTCGTCGATGCGAGCAATGTTTGTAGCGGAAAAGTCAAGCTTTAACGATCTTGATAAATCCCATTTAAAATCGTAATATCTGTTCCAGGTAAAATCTTTATTATATGTTGGTTCAATAATGTTATCCGGATTATAGATATTTCTTGTTTTATTGGCCTGGTATTTTCTAAATACATCAGTTCTAAAAGAAAAACTCGTTGGCATATAATAGAAATTAAAATCTTTAATAAGCGCAAAAGCTTTCTTATTAAGTATTCCTCTAGATTTTCTAAAAGGAGCAACAATTTTGGGTCGAGTGTTATAAATATAATTAAATGCCCCGCGATAATTTTTCAAAACATCATACTCAGTATTAATGTTACGTGCAAATGTTTCATTGTAAGTATAACTAACAGAGAAATTGGAAATGTTGTAGAATCTTGATTTTTCTGTTGTTTTATTAATTTTTACATTGGTAAAATTAAGACTTTTTCGTTGAGTATAATCTTGTGCAATATTTTTAATTGAATCTTTTTCGGATTTTGAGTCAGCATTTTTAAGAGCATCATCCAAAGAAATATCCGGGTTTAAAGGATTATATTCAGGATTAATAAATGATTCAGAATATCCGGCATATACAGGGATACTTACTTTTGCTTTTTCGGGAAAGAATTTTCCTAAATCCAGGTTTGTTGAAACATCATACTCGATGATTTCTTCTTTGCTTCTTTCATTGACTTTCTTTTCGATACTTCCAAAGCCCGGGGTACTAATAGCTCCTGCCAGATTCAAAGTACCAAGGTCGGCTAAGCGTGTAGAGACTCTGGCTCTTGCTGCCCATCCTCCTTTTTCCTTAAAATCGGTAAGTCGTAATTCATTAACCCAAATTTCGCCCGATTTCGGCATTCCATCATCATCTGATATTACATTGTTTTGCTTACTCGGATTTCGAATACCAATCATTATTGTAACTACGTTACTTAAATTAGGATTACCTCGTATCGAAATTCTCTTTTTATTTTCTTTATAAACAGAGTAAACAGAATTATAAGTAAATACAGTATTGGGTTGGCGAAGTTCTTTATTCCTTGCTTGTTTAACATCTATTAAATCATTTAAAATGATCTCAATGTTATTTTCAACGGGCCATACCTCCTCACGACTGAAATCATTGTAATTCCCGGGAGGAGTTACTTTTATTGGCATTTCATATTCATAGTAATTGCCCTTATAGTCGGTTCCCAATCGCACGAATATTCTTAGATCTTCATCATTTAATATTTCACTTCCTATAGCTTCGCCATGGACAAACATTTTTAATTTTTCATATTCCCTTATGTCAAGGTTGATAGTCTTGTAAGCTGCCCTGGCATCTCCGTCATCAAGATCTTTTATCTTCAGAACCATAGATTGTTCATTTAACTGCCGGAGTTGTGGATTTGTAGGGTCAATTACCCTGTCAACACCCGGAGGAAGAACATAATTAGCATTCTCTTCTATATTTACAGAGGATATTTCGAGTGTTCCATTTGAATGTTCCGGGGTTGCAAGTGCTTCATGTCCTTCCATTAAAGAAAGTTCATATTTGCGCCACTCACTTCGCACAAGTTCCAGTTTAGCAAAACGTAGAATAATACTATCGCTAAATTCATTCATAAACATTCGCATAAATCGGATTGATTTAAAATCTTGTATTCCTCCAATAATTTGATCGTGTTGTCGAATAGGAATCCTAAATTGGTACCAGGCAATCTTAACATTTCGTTCGCCGTTAGGTAGATTAACATTATTTCCCCAAACTTTGTCAACAATAAAATTTTGCCCAACCTCCATCATCCCCGGACGAAGTTCTACTTTATATTGAAAGTAACTTTCTGTTTCACTTAAAGTTTTATCTCCGTTTATATCTTCTGAATCAGGAATTTTTGATGATAATGTAGCAGTCTCACCGGATGAATTACCTTCTAATCCATTATATTTCTTGTATCTTTCAAGTATACTTGACTGTAGCGCATCATAATCATCTCCCCTGTAATAATGAAAGTTGTCATTTGAAGGGTCTTGTTTGAATCGGTCAACAATGGTGTTATTACTTATTAGATTTTCAATTTCTTCTATATAAGTATCAAAAAAAGTTTCTTCATCACTATCGTTAAGTCCGTCTAAACCAATATCCTGATATGTATTAGGATTAGCAAAAGACCCAACAGAATAATCGTTACTTGGAACTCTTCCCCAAACAGTTGTGTCAACTTTTTCAATAGTAGTTGTATTTGGTAGTCCGTCTTCAAACGATTTCCTCGAGTCTTTAAGAATATCTTCTGATATATTACCAAGGTTGAAATATAAATTACCACCTGTTCTTGTTGAGTCGTATACGAAAGGATCCATAAGCCAGAATTCAATATATTCAACGTTTGCAGCTTCGAAATCGCTTGTTGGTATTTTACGCATTATACCCCCCCAACGACTTTCAGGATCTTTAAGAGTTCCGTCATCATTAAGGCCATAGGCAATTCCAGTTGTATCCTCAACAACATAGTTGTATGGTCCTCTTTCTTTTGGATAGTATGCAACATTTAAAACCTGCAGGGCTAAAGGAACTGTTGTTTCATAGTCTTTATTCGGGAAAATCTCCTTTTCATAAATTTCACGTACAAAATGACTTGACTGTTGTTCTGCATCATTTTTTATATGCCCAGGAGTTAATGAATTGTTACGTAAAAATAAGGGATCAATTTTGTACCAGGCTATTTTTGCCCTGTTATATCCATATACAAGATCATTGGTATTTCTTGCTTCAGGAAATAGATCATCTTGCCCATGAGGTGTACTGGAAATAACCCAGGCATTATAACTTTTCATATCCATAGAAGTTTCGCTACCTTCGAAATCATCGATAAAAGCATTTCCTTCTTCCCCGATAGCTTTTGAGTGACCCGGAATCAGTTGTGCAAATTCAGCATCAATTAATATTGTCGATTTTTCTTTTGTTTCGATAAATGGTAATTTATCAACCAAAGATGTTATAAATTGTGATTCTGTACGATAAGATGTGTTTAATCCCCAAATAGTATTTGAAATAGGTTCTTCGCCAATGGATACCTTTTGAGTTAAAGGCCGCTCAGTTAAATTCATTACCGTAGCACCAATATTAAAATTATCCGATACCTGGTAATTTAAATGAGTACCTAATAATGTTTTTGTTTGTATACTATATAAAGCCTGACTTTCTAAAGATATTTGTAATGGAGTTGCTGACTCGAGTATACCTTGATTGATAATCTTAACCCTTCCTAAATTATAATCTACCGTATAATCTTCATTTTCTACAAGCTGCCGTCCGCCAGCCATTACTTTCACAGAACCTTTCGGTATATTAATTGCATTAAGTGTAATTTCTGAACCAAATGCCGATTTATATTCACCCCGAAGTTTAAATTTATTTTTTTCGGCAACTAAACGGGCATAAGTTAAGGTTGTATCATATAATTCCTGGAAAACATATTTGTTGGCAATAATACTGTCTTCATATGTAGATCCAAATTGTTTTCTTAAATAGCTGCCAAACGGTTCTAAAACAGGAAAAATAACACGACCATTCGATGCATTAACAGTTATTCCGTCAATAAAATCAAAGCGTCCATCGGGCGAAGCATCAAGCTGTGAATTTAGGTTATCAAGATTTAGTACTTTTAACAGGATTTGCTTGTTGATTTTTCCTTCAGGAATGTAATTCAGAGCATTACCTGTTTTGTCGTCCTGGTATAATACATTTAAAATAAAATCCTCTTTATTCACTTGATATGCACCAATAGCATAAATATTTTTCATCATTAAATCCCAGGTAGGAATGCTGGGAGTAAGACTAGTCCCTTTTAAGAGTTTAGCCATTAAATACGGACTTTTTTCTTCATCTGCCGTGATACCGTCAGTAGAAAAATCACCAACCTGGTATCTTTCACCACTAACATCAAATTCATAAGCTACAGCAAGAATTTCATCAGCATTTAATGCAGTATTCAGTGATATATAACCTAATCGTTCGTTAAGTTGATATTCGTTTGTTTTAAGCTTGCGAGCACTTCCAATTTTTTCATAATCCTGCCCTGATCTATAATTGTGAATTCCCCAATCATCCTCAATTTCGTTACCAATAATGTTAAAATCTCTTTCAGGACTGAAAGCATAAATATTATTGTATAGGTCATTTGTTCCGTTATTGGGATATGGCTTACTGCTTAAAACTGTAATAACATCCCGCGCAAAAATATTTTCATCATTTTCTCCCAAATCAAGTAAAGCAAGAATATTTCTGTTTTCTTCGTTGTTGTTAACCCTATTAGTTACCCATACCTCAATTTTAGTAATGGTAACAGGTGATTTAATTATGGGCAGTTCGTCTAAAGCATCGTTATATATATCCCTGAAATATTGAGAAAGGAAAAAGTGCCTGTTGGCATCATATTTATCTGCATGCAACTCAAACTGTTGTGTTTGAGCACCTCCTTTAACTTCAATTACTTTTGTTTCACCTTTTTGTTGCGAGAAAACACTGGTAACCGTTAATTTTCCAAATTGTAATTCAGTTTTTATACCGAACAAACTCTGACTTCCGGTAATTAAAGAACCGGGCAAAGGGAGTGTTACATTACCTGCTTCAATTCTTTTAATAATCTCATCCTCTTTGCCTATATATTCAAGTTTTGTTTGATTTTCGAAATCGAAAGTTGCTTCAGTATTATAAGTTATTCCCAGCTTAATTTTATCACCTATAGTACCGGTAACATTCATCATAATTTTTTCTTCGAAATCGAAAGTCGTGGTTTTTCTTAAATTTTCCGATATGGTTGGGTTTTCATTATTATTAACATTTATTTTAAATATTAATTCAGCCGAACCCATAGGAATAATGTTAATAGCATTATCGCCAAAGATTTTATCAAATGTTTCGCCTCCTAATCTTAAATTCGGGAAGAGACCTGTTTGAGCCTCAAGACTTTCTCCTTTGGCTCTTTGGCGCCAGTAACTTCTTAAGGCTTGTTCAAACTGATAATCCTGATATTCTTCAAGAGTCATTCTTTTTGATGGACGATAATCGTAATTTCCAATTTTTTTAGAAATAATATATTCATTTGTTTCAGGATCGTATTCAACGGTATCTATTATGTTTGCAGGACTTTCTAAATATAGTGGAGAAGCTTCAGGTTCATCATAACTATAATTATCCAGATCATTAAATGGAAATATTAGAGAATCTTCTTGTTGAAAATTTGTTTGATATATAAATAAAAATTTAGCTTGTACGTTGTTTGTACAAACTAAAATTATAAGAAATAATAGTAACTTATATATAAATATTCTTTTCAACTGTAAAAAAATAAAAATTACTAAATTCTTTTAAGAGATTTTTTTATAAGATTTTCAACAGACAAATCTTTGTTCTCTTTAAGAATTTCATTAATAATTTTATCGACTTTAGCTTTTGGAAAACCTAACATTACTAATGCTGATAACGCTTCCTCTTTAATTGTATTGTCTAAGGAGGTAACAATTTGATCGCTATCCATTAATTTTCCTACTTTGTCTCGTAAATCAACAATAATTCTTTCTGCTGTTTTTGCTCCTATTCCCTTTATACTTTTTAGTAA
>JAUVUS010000008.1 GCA_030600865.1 Bacteroidales bacterium
AGGTTAACTTTTGTCCAAAAGCTAAAATAAGGTTTATTGGTTAATTACACAATTATAATTGGTATTTAGAAAATAAAAAAACCTGTAGATTGATCTACGGATTTTAATGTATATAAATAGAAGTAATTTCTAAATAACTGTTAAATACGCATATGCATATGAAAATCGTCCACTTTCCGGTACCATTAGTAAAATCTTTTCACCTTTTTTGAGATTACCTGAATGGAATAATTCCTCTAAGATTATATAAATAGATGCCGAACCTACATTCCCTATTTTTGTCAGGTTTGTAAACCACTTTTCTTCAGGAATTTCTATGCCCTGATCTTTTAATTCATTGTACAATTTTTGTTTAAAATACATTGATGAAATATGTGGTAAAAAGTAATCGACATCAGTAAAACTATTAATATTTCTTTTGTTTAAAGCAGCTGCTAATGGAGTTATACAACGATTTACAACGTATTTGTCTAGTAATTTAACATCTTGTTTTACAGAAAAAACAGACTTTTCTAACCATAATTCAGGATCAAACTCTTTCCATCCTTTAAGACTTCCGTCTTCATTTTTTTCAGAACCGGCATACATACATGCATCTAATTCATTAGCATACGAAATGGTTTCAATCCATTCAATTTTTAATGAAATACCTTCTGAATTCGGATTGTTTTCCAGTAACATAGCTCCTGCACCATCTGATAACATCCAACGTAGAAAATCCTTTTCAAATGCCAGTATTGGTTTTTCTTCAAGATGATTTGTGCTGTTCATTTCTTTATTAAACTTGTCGGCACGCAGTAAAGTTGAAATTACTTCCGAGCCGGTAGATACAGCATTTTTTGATTGTCCTGATAAAACTGACAGATAAGCATATTTTAATGCATGCATACCTGCACAACAAACTCCTGAAGGAGATACGATTTCAAGCGGTTTATTGCCTAGTTTTCCATGAACCATTGAGGTATGTGAAGGTAATAACTGATCGGCCAATGATGTTCCGCACGATAATACTTCAATATTTTTTATCGAGAAATTTTTATTTTCAAGATTTTTAATCGCATTTGCTGTTAAATCAGCATTGGAATATTTTACATTTCCTTCCTGATCAATTACATAATACCTGTTTTTTATACCATTTTGTCTGAGGATAATATTTTTTGATCTGGATGGTGTTCCGTTAACTAATCCCAAAATTGACTCCATATCATCATTGGATACAGGTTTGTTTGGTAAAAATTTAGCAATATTGTTGATATATACCTGATTTGGCATTCTTATACGTTCTTATAGATTTGACATTAATTTTACCTGAGAGAAATATTTAACTTCTTCACGACTCTTTTTTATTCTAAAAGACGCAAAAATAAGAAAAAATACATACTTAAGTGGTGCAATTACTAAAATTGCAAAAGGAAAATACCATCTGAATATGTTAACTCTTGTTCTTCTTACAGGATTTGCAGGCCCACCTTTTTTCAAAATAAAATTTGCCCAGATCTTAAATACTCTTTCTGCAGCAGTTTTTTCAACCGACAATAAATACGGATTAATTTTTACGGCTTTATGTTCCAGCAACTTATCCTGCAGATTTTCTAATATCTTATTATCGAAGTGATTTTTAACTATTTCTCCAAATTTCTCTGATCCCTCAATATCTTTTTGAGAAATGCCTGGTTTTGGGAAAAATCCTAAAAAATGATCTTTTTTCCCGGTAAATAAAAAGTAAGATATAGTGACAATTCCCGTTAAATTTTCTGCCCTGTCTCTTAAAACAATGTTTCCGATTAGCCTGCCACCATTTTCTGCAATTTTATTTTTTACATACTCCTGTGCTAAAATCCACATATTCCTGACACCTAATAAGGTTATAACAGGTTTATCCTTAAAAATCCTTTTTGCCTGATCAGAAAGTAAAAATGAATTTGAAGGTATTGAAGGAGACATATACCATACCGTATAAGCAAAAACAATTAAATCAAAATCTTCGTCTCCTAAATCCAAAGGCTTTATTTCACATGGTATTCTATTTACTGATTCAGGAAATGAGTCAAAAAACTCATAACCTTTCCAAGGGAAATCATATTCTTTTACAGGTTCAATATTTGCATATGTTACAGAATAATTATCTGATTTCTCGAAAGGTTTTGCAAAGTTTTTAACTATTTCGGTAAGTTGTTCTGATTGTGAATAATACAGAATTAATATCTTGTTCATTTTAATGTTAGCTCTTAAATGGCAGGCTAAAGTAAATGAAAATATTGTAAAATAAATATGTTCTACAATATTTTCATTGCAATAAAATCTTGATTGATTACTTACAGGAAGGATTTGAAAGAAAATACACCGCTATAGATGCAATTATAATATTTATGACTAGCACTGAATCTAATCCACCATCAATTACATCAATAATATTATAAATTGATATTAATGATATTACTAAGCCTGATATCACAGTTAATGTTGCTCTACATATAAATCCTGTAATAAAAATTATAGCAGCAGAAATTATAAACAGAGCTGCAATATAAAAGCTCAGATCATCTAAATGAAATTTGGTAAAGGTCTTAAAATACTCACTATAAGCAAATAACAAAAGTCCAATTCTCATCAGCCAAATAGATACAGGAAGTAATGATTTAATAGGTTTCATAATTTATAATTTTTAGTTAGTATGAGGCTAAAATAAGAAAAATAGTTAATATTTAAACTTTGCATATATTCGTAAGTCATATACGCAAAGTTTTTTATTATTTAATTAATTCGAAAATTGCTATGAAAAAGTTAGTTGTAATTATCTCGTTTTTAGTAATGATATTCAATGTGTTTGGTCAAAATAGCGACTGGACAACTTATTATGAAAATTCCGACTTTTTAGAAACTCCCAGATATAATGAAACTATGGAGTATACAAAGAAACTGGCAGAATCGTCGGATTTAATAGAATACAAAAGCTTTGGAACAAGCTTACAAGGACGAGGTTTACCTCTGTTAATTATTGACAAGAATAAAAACTTTACTCCGGAAAGTGTAAAAGAATCAGGCAATGCAATTTTACTTATCGAAGCTTGTATTCATCCCGGGGAATCTGAAGGAAAAGATGCCGGTTTAATGTTAATCAGAGATATAATCATTCATAATAAATATCCAAAACTGCTGGAGCATACAACTGTCTTGTTTATACCGATTTTTAATGCAGATGGTCACGAAAGATTTAGTGCATATAACAGAATAAATCAAAATGGCCCAAAAGAAATGGGATGGCGCACAACAGCTAATAACCTTGATCTAAACAGAGATTTCTTAAAGGCAGACGCTGTTGAAATGCAACACTGGCTTAAACTATTTAACAAATGGTTACCCGATATGCTTATTGACATTCACACAACCGATGGAGCCGATTATCAGTATGCTTTAACCTATTACATGCATGTTTTGGGAGACATGAACGATGAGCAAACAGAATGGCTAAATAACTATATTTCTGAAGTTGAAGTAATGCTTATAGATGATAATGTGTTGATATTCCCTTATGTTAAATTCCGAAGATGGCACGACCCCAGAAGTGGATTAATAAAAAGAATAGTACCACCCAGATATTCAACAGGTTATTCTTCTTATCAAAATAGACCTGCTTTATTAGTCGAAACACATATGCTTAAAGATTATAAAACAAGAGTTGATGCTACTTATCATTTACTTAAACATACATTGGAAATTCTTGATAATCAACATACAGAATTAAAAGAAATAAATATAAATGCCGATTTGGAAACCGTGAATTTAGCAGGGAAAGAACTTATTTTAAATTATTATACTTCCGATAAAGACAGCAGTATAGTTAAGTTTAAAGGAGTTGATTATGATATTGTACATAGCGATTTAACAAATGATATTTGGGTACAGTTTAGCGATAAACCAAAAGATTACGATTTGGTACTATTTGACAAATCAATGCCTGCATCAAGTGCAAAATTGCCAGAGGCATATATTATTCCGGTTGAATGGACTGAAGTAATAAGTCGACTGGGAATGCATGGTATAGAATATTCTGTTATAAAAGAACCTAAGGAAATCGATATAGAAACTTATAAGTTTACAAATGTTTCATTTGAAAATTCTCCTTACGAAGGCAGGCAAATGATACAGAATTTTGATATAGAAGAAATTTCGGTTAAAAAAATATTTAATAAAGGTTCTGTTATTGTTCCAACAAACCAGCGAACAGCAAAGATAATAGCACACATTCTGGAACCTATAGGTCCCGATTCGTATGTTCGTTGGGGATTTTTTAATACAATTTTTGAACGTAAAGAATATGTCGAAACTTATGTTATGGAAAAAATGGCTCGCGAAATGATTAAAGAAAATCCTGAATTAAGAGAAGAATATGAAAAAGCTGTACAAGAAAATCCTCAATATTACAATAATCAGTGGACTAAATTATTTTGGTTTTTTGAAAGAACACCTTACTGGGATCAGCAGAAAGATGTATATCCTGTAGGAAAAATTTACGACATGGAAGCTGTAAATTAATTATACTCACCCTTAGTTGCAATAAAGAATGAAACAAAATTTAATTTTAATTCTAGGTTTGCTATTAAGCTTCAATCTTTTCGGGCAACATTCAAAACCGGATTCTATTATTGCAATATTTTGCGAAGAACAAATTAAACTTGATGGACAGCTGAATGAAACTTGTTGGTTGAATGCTCCAGCGATTGAAAACTTCACTCAAAGAGAGCAAAATGAAGGAGCTCCTGCAACAGAGAAAACCCGAATTTCAGTAGTTTATAATACAAATGAAATTTATTTTGGTATTTGGTGTTTTGATAGTGAAGCCGACAAAATTTCAGCACAACAAATGGCTCGTGATTTTAGCTGGAGAAGCGACGACAACATAGAAATAATGATAAGCACGTTTAACGACAACAGAAACGGATATTTGTTTGTAACAAATCCGAATGGTGCTTTGGCGGATGTGTGGGTGGGTGATGAAGGTAAGGACTGGAACAAAGACTGGAACGGTGTGTGGGATGTTGCTGTAGAAAAAAACGAACAAGGCTGGTTCGCAGAAATCGTTATTCCTTTCAGCACTTTGAAATTTAAAAACGACAGTACGCAAGTCTGGGGTATTAATTTTGAAAGAAATATCCGAAGAAAAAAAGAGCAATTATTGTGGCAGGGATGGTCAAGATTATACGATGTAGAAAAAATATCTCAAGGCGGTAAATTAGCAGGAATCAAGAATATAAAACAAGGTACAAAAATAGAGATTAAACCTTATATGCTTGGCGGTTTTGAATTTTCGGAAACAGGAACTGAAAACACAGGTAAAATAGGTGGTGAAATAAATTTTGATATAAGTCCCACATTAAAATTAAACTTCTCGGTAAATACTGATTTTGCTCAAGTTGAAGCAGACAGGAAACAAATTAATCTTTCAAGATTTTCGTTATACTACCCTGAAAAAAGACAATTCTTTTTAGAAGGCAAGAACTATTATGATTTGAATGTTGGAAGAACACGTTTATTTTATAGTCGAAGAATAGGCATTGACGAAAATACAGAAGTGCCAATAATTGGTGGCATGAGGCTTTTTGGGAAACTAAATAAAACCAGTATTGGTATTATGTCAATACAGACTTATGCAAAAGATAGTATTCCTACAACTAATTATTCTGTTATTAAAGTAAAACAAGATATTTTTAAGCAATCGAGCATTGGACTTATTGCTACACAAAAATATTCTGATAATCAATACAACAGAGTTTATGGTACTGATTTTAACTATTCTACATCTAGTCTTTTTGGAGAGAAGAACCTTCGTGTAGGTGGTGCTTTTGCTTTTTCTGAAACAAAAATTTTTGGCGAAACAGAAAATTTGAATAAGGATAACCTTACCTATAATGTATTTTTAAGCTATCCAAACGACCAGGTTGAATTTGATGTGGGGTTTAGTACTGTTCAACAAGGATTTAATCCCGAAATAGGATTCGCATATCGAACAAACTATCAAATGCTATATACTGAGTTACAATTCAATCCTCGACTAAAAAACCAGCGATTATTTAGAAATTTGATTTTTAAGCCGATTGATATTAACTATTATATTAATGATGATACAAAAGACCTTGAATCTATTATGTATGAGTGGCGTCCATTTGGATTTGTCTCAAAGAGTGGCGAATTTATGGAGTTTAATATTATACATCTATATGACAAGCCCACAGAAGATTTTGAATTAATTGACAGTGTTTATATTCCTGCTGGCAGTTATTGGGACAATCGTTTTGAAATCCAATTCAGTACTTTCGAAGGAAGAAAAATAGCAGCAGAAGCTGTTGTTAATGTTGGTGAATTTTATACAGGGCATCGTCAGGAATATGAAATATATACATATTTTAATTTTAACAGGCATCTGAATATAGGGCTCGACTGGCAAAGAAACAACATACAACTTGCGCAAAATTCTTTTACAACCAACGAAATAGGCGGACGAATCGATTATGCTTTTAATCCTAAATTACAAACCAGCGTGTTTACACAATGGAATGATGAAGATGAAAATATTTTAATTAATTACAGAATAAACTGGATACCTAAAATTGGTAGTTACTTTTACTTTGTTGTCAATCAGGAATTCAACACAGAAAATGGAATTGAATTAGAGCGAACGACTATTCTTGGAAAGCTAATTTGGCGATTTGCATTATGAGAATAATGATATAAATATAAAAACTGTAAGCGATAAAATATTTTTACGAATCGTTATAATAATGCATTACAGCCCCGTTTTTCGGGTTTTTTATATTTGCTTAATTTACTACAATACAATGTGTTCTATTGACTTCCCCCTTCAATTGTTGTAACTTGGGCTATAATAAATTTTTCATAAAAACATATAGTCATGAAAGCATTAAGACTACACGAAATGAAAAAGCTAATTATTGTAATAACGGTATTGTTTTTCTGTATTTCTGCTAATTCGCAGGAACGCCGTCTGGCACTTATTGTCGGTAATGGTAATTATCCAACAAGTACTCTTTCCAATCCTGAAAATGATGCAAAATCTATGGAAAAGTCACTTAAAGCTCTCGGGTTTAAAGTGATCAGACATGAAAACCTGACACAAAAGAAGCTGACACAGGCCATTGATGATTTTGGGAACAAGTTGAAGTATTATGATGTTGGATTATTTTTTTATGCAGGTCATGGTATTCAAGCTAAAGGCTTTAATTATTTAATTCCTGTGGATGCAGTTTTAAAGGCAGAATCAGATGTTGAATATAATTGTGTACGAGCTGACAGAATTTTTGGGAAAATGGAAGAAGCTCAAAATGATATCAATATTATTATACTTGATGCTTGCCGTGACAATCCGTTTGAACGAAGCTGGACAAGGGCAGCAAGAGGAAGAGGTTTGACATTTATGGATGCACCGGGTGGATCAATTATTGCATACGCCACAGCACCGGGCAAAACAGCTTCAGATGGATATGGGAAAAACAGTCCATACACTTCTGCCCTGATTCAATGTATGGAAATTCCAAATATTAAAATTGAAGATTTTTTAAAAAAAGTAAGAGCACAGGTAAGAGAACAAACAAAGAGCCAACAAACTCCCTGGGAATCAACTTCACTGGAAGGAGATTTTTATTTTCATTTAGATGCAAACCAAACTATACAGGAAACTCAACATACAGATGCTACTCAGCCTGTTGATAACAGCGTTAAGGAACTTAAAAGAACTGCTGCTCCTGAAATTAAATCAATGGCTATTTTACCCCTTGCCAATTACTCTGGAGATGAGAGTAAAGCATACCTTGCCATGGGCATGCAAGATGCATTAATAAGCGAGATTGGCCAGCTTGGAACAATCAGAGTAATATCAAAAACATCTACATTAAGTTATACAAATACTCAAAAGACAATCCAGGAAATAGCTTACGAATTAAATGTAGATGCTATTATGGAAGCTTCAATAATGACATTACAAAACAATATCAGGCTTCACCTTAAACTCTACAGTGCTTATCCCGAAGAAAGGCAAATATGGTCTCAAACTTTTGATTCTGATTTGAGTAATATTTTTAATCTTTATAATGAAGTTATTAAAACCGTTGCAAATGAAATCCAGCTATCACTTTCACCAGAGCAACAAAATCAACTTGAAAAAACAAGGCAGGTTAATACGGAAGCTTATGATGCCTATCTAATGGGACAGTTTTATTTTTATCAAATTACACCAGAAGGATTTCAAAAAGCTCTGGAATATTTCAATCTTGCAATAGAGAAAGATCCTGATTGGGGGCCTCCCTATGCTGGTATGGCTTTGTACTGGATAGGTATGAGGCAAATAGGACTTGAAAAGTCATCCATCACCATTCCAAACATATATAAATACCTGGACAAAGCTGTAGACCTGAATCCGAATTCCGCCAATACACATTATGTTAATGCTTTGGCTGCTGTATGGACTGGATTTGACTGGGAGAAAGGCGAAAGAGAGTTTTTAAAAGCTCTGGAAATCAATCCCAATCACGCATTGTGCCGGGGATACTTTGCCGCTTTGTTACTGATCCTGGGGAGGACTGACGAGGCCTATGAACAGGGTAAACTGTCAGTTGAACTGGATCCCTTAAATCCACAAGTCCAGGGATTATTTACTGGAGTTTTACTTGAAAGAGGAGAATATGACGAAGTTATATCCTTAGCTAAAAAAATCCCGAATAATCCTGCGGCTTTAACTTGTATGGAAGCCGCGTATTATTATCAAGGCGATTATCAAAATTCTATCAAGGCAATGATGCAACTCAACCAATACTCGCTTGATAAAGAAACTATATCTGATATCAATAAAACATATGAGGCAGAAGGTTATAAAGCTGCTCTCGAAGATATTGTTTGTGCAATGGAAGAGAAGGCTCAGAACAGCGTTGTTTGGCCATTCGATATAGTATATTATTATCGTAGTGAATTAAATAAACCCGCAAAAACTCTTGAACTGTTAGAGAAAGGTTTTGAAATTCGTGATCCGGGTATGCCATTTATTTCCATAAGTATGTTACCTATTGATTACATAAGGGATAATCCCAGGTTTATTGAGCTTCTGAAGAAAATGAATCTTCCATTAGGTGAATTTGAGTAAACATTTTTTAATTTTTGTCATGTACTAAACTATTTGATTTTGATTAAATCTTATTATCCTGAGTTCGGCTTGTGTTTTTACTTTTAAATGTTGCAAGTCACATACTTAGTTGCATTTAGGTTCAAGCTATTAGCTATTTGCTGTTAGTCTTTAGTTTTTTTCTAATAGCCAATAGCTAAAAACTAACAGCCTTATTTATAAACAAACAAAAGTCAAATATTATTTATCATTTTTAAACGATTTAATAATCGGGTTAAGGTAATAAATACTAATTTTACCTGTTTAAAATTCATGTTAATCTCAAACTATAATATAATCGTAATGAAAAAAAGTTTTCTAATTATCTTATCTTTAGTTGTTTTGGCATTTACGCAATGTATAAATACTAACGATACCAACCAGGTAGCTGATCAAAAAAATATAAACGATCAGGCAATCGAAAAAACTCAAAAAGCTCTAATCGAAAAATCAGGTTCTGAAAATGAAGAACTAATTAATCGTGGTGTTTCTCATGCAGCATCTTTATGGCGTACATCGGATGGTACAGTTGCCGAATTTGAAAGCTTCTGTATGGATCAATTCATTAATGATGCCGGTGAAAAAGAAATTGTATTCAATAAAATTTCAAAGAATTTTGAATCATTGTGGGGTCATCAAAATAAGGTTTTGCTTGATCTGAATGAAAATATGCATTTAGATAATGGCCCTTACCATAAAATTGATGCAATGTTTGCCGGATACAGTCCGGGATCACATTTTTCAAATGATTTTTATGCCAATAAAATAGCTTTTGTAATAGCATTAAACTTCCCTCCTTTTTCTTTGGATGAAAAAAACGATATTGGTAAAGACTGGAATTCTTTAGAATGGGCCTATGCTCGTTTGGGAGATGTTTTTAATGCCCGTGTGCCAGCTGAATTAACTCAGGCTATTTCATTAGCTGAAACAAATGCTGACATTTATATCGCGGAGTATAATGTTTATATGGGGCGCTTATTAAATAACGAAAATCAGAAATTGTTCCCTGAAGATATGGTTTTACTTTCACATTGGAACCTGCGTGATGAGATAAAATCAAATTACGCTAATCAGGAGAACGGACTTGAAAAACAAGATATGATTTATACTGTAATGAAACATATTATAAATCAAACCATTCCCGAGAAAGTTATAAATTCAGGCGAATACGATTGGAACCCTGTTGATAACAAAGTTTATCAGGATGGAAATGAAGTTGAACTAAACGCAGAACCTGATACTCGTTATCTCCAAATTTTAAATAATTTTAACGCTAATAAGGCTACTGACGAGTATTATACTGATTATAATACTTTTATTAAGAGAGCTTTCTCAGGAGCTAAAGAAATTCCACAAGAAGAAATAGAAAAATTATTTGATGAATATTTATCTTCTCCTGTAGTTAAAGAAGTTGGTAAATTAATAAGCAAGCGTTTAGGAAGAGATTTGAAACCTTACGATATTTGGTATGACGGATTTAAAGCCCGTAGTTCGATTTCCGGAGAAACACTTAACGAAATGACCCGGGAAAAATATCCTGATGCAAAAGCTTTAGAAGCTGATTTGGGTAACATTTTGAAAAAGCTGGGTTGGGAAAAAGAACGTGCGGAATTTATAGCATCAAAAGTTACTGTTGATCCTGCTCGTGGTTCCGGTCATGCATGGGGAGCTCAAATGAAAGCCGAAAATGCTCATCTGCGTACACGGATTTCAGGTAAAGGAATGGATTATAAAGGTTATAATATTGCAGTACACGAATTTGGACATAATGTAGAACAAACCATCTCGTTACACGATGTTGATTATTATATGATGAACGGTGTTCCGAATACTGCATTTACCGAAGCACTAGCCTTTATATTCCAAAAAAGAGACCTGCAATTATTAGGCTTTAAAAATGATAATTTAGATAAAGAATATCTTGAAAACCTTGATCTTTATTGGTCGGTATTTGAGATTATGGGAGTTTCGATGGTTGATATGAAAGTATGGCAATGGTTATACGAAAATCCGGAAGCTACTGCATCTCAGTTAAAAGAAGCAACCGTAAGTATAGCAAAAGAAGTATGGAATAAATACTATGCTGATGTGTATGGAACAACTGACGAACCTATTTTGGCAATTTATTCTCATATGATTGCCAGTCCGTTATATTTAACAAACTACCCTTTCGGTCATTTAATTGATTTTCAGATTGAACAATATTTAGTAGGAAAAGATTTTTCTGATGAAGTTGACAGAATTTGGAGTATTGGCCGTTTAACACCGGAAATATGGATGCAGAAAGCTGTAAGAGAAAGTATTTCGATTAAACCAATGATAGAAGCTGCTGAGGAAGCTTTAAAACATATTAATTAGATAAAAATCAACACAATATAAAAGGTTGGCAATAAATGCCGGCCTTTTTTTGTTTTTAATTAGGTACTGTACTAAAAACAAATCAAATAAATTGTAAATACATCTAATGATTTTTTTATATCTTTAACCATTGGCAAGAAAAAAAATATCTTATGAGCGCAAAATTTTCC
Organism: Bacteroidales bacterium; assembly: GCA_030600865.1. Classification (GTDB taxonomy): domain Bacteria; phylum Bacteroidota; class Bacteroidia; order Bacteroidales; family UBA12077; genus UBA12077. Next base: position 11,698 of record JAUVUS010000008.1, read on the forward strand.
TTATACGCAAAATTTGGGATGATCCCCAAAACTTCTGTTTTAGAAGAAAAAGAGAATAAACTCAAACAAGAATTTGAAGATTTCAATGCATACTCAGCATCGGAAGAATTAGCCCGGTATAAAGAGCTTGATGCATTTGTGACTTCCAAAGAGTTTGAAGACATAAAAAAAGAAATAAATGCCAAAAAGTATCCCGGCTCTGAACCTTTCGAAAAAGAGAAAAGCTATAAAGCACAGAAAAAATCGAAAAGAATTAAAACCTATTACCAGGTAAAAGATTCTCAGGACTTAAAAGATTATGAATCATTTAAAGGCTCTGAAAAACTAGCTAATTACGAAGAGTTAAATCAGTTTTTTACATCTCCTGAATTTGACGAATTTAAGAAATCACTAATACAACAAAAACAAGAGAAAACACAGGCAATAAAAGAAAAACAAGCTAAATATAAAGGATTAAAGAAAAAATATAAATGGTTCTTTGCTTTAAAAGAATCAAAGCAGTTGTCTGATTTTAATGAGTTTAGCAGTTCGCAGGAACTACAAAACTTTTTTGAGCTTGAGAAGGAAATTGAAACAATAAATTTCGATGCTTTAAAAGCCGACATTGAGCAACAGAAAAGGGATAAAATAGCTGATTTAAACACTGTTATTTCACGACATAAAGAACTTAAAACTTTAAGTAAAAAAGTAAAAAAAGGTGAAGATTTCACTGAAGAAGAAAAACTTATTGAACTTACTAATGTAATAAAGTCCGGTAATCATAAAAAAGCTATAAGAGGACTTAAAGTTGAAAACCTGGATGAATTTAAAAAGCAAAAGGAATTTCAGAAGCTTAAAAAATCATCGAAAATTAAAAATTACTTCAAATTCAAGAACTCTGATAAATACAAAAACTACCTTCAACTAGATGGTTCAGAAGAAATAGGAACATTTCTTGAATTAGAAAAAGAAGTAAGCTCTCCTGAGTTCAAATCTCATATTGATGAAGTTAAAAACCTGAAATTTGAAAATACTGAGGAGTTTAAAAAGCAGAAAGAATATAAATCACTAAAAAAATCTGCAGAAATTAAACAGTATTTTAAATTCAAAGATTCTGAAAAGCTTGCTATTTATACTGAATTGAACGAATCGCAGGAAATTGCTGATTATGAAGACTTAGAGGCTTATATTAATTCCGAAGAATTTAAAGAAGAAAAGAAATATCTGTTAACTAAAAATAAATTCAAGTTATCTGAAGAATTCAAGCAAGCAGAGGAATTTAAAGAGCTTAAGAATTCGGATAAAATAAAATGGTACCTGAAGTTAGAGAAGCAAAACGACTTTGATAAATTACATGAGTGGGAACTTACATTTGAAGATAATTTCGATGGAAATAAATTAGATGCTGATAAGTGGATGACTGGCTATTATTGGGGTAAAAATCTGTTAAACGATGATTATGTTCAAATGAATGAGAAACAGTTTTTCAAAGAAGATAATTTAGAACTAAACAACAGTAATCTGAAAATAATTACCAAACAGGAACAAGTTCAGGGTAAAGTTTGGGATCCTACAATGGGTTTTTATTCTAAAGATTTTGAATATTCTTCAGGATTAGTTAATACAGGACAGCATTTTAGGCAGCATTATGGCTTATTTAAGGCTAAAATTAAAGTAAATCACTCCTATCCTGTTCATCATGCCTTCTGGCTATTAGGTGAGAAAATTACGCCTGAAATTGATATTTTTAAGTATGGTAAAAAATCTTCCTCAAAACTTGAGGTAGCTAATTACTGGAATGGTGACGGAGATATCAAGAAAAATAAGAAATCCATAGGTGGTGTTAATTTTGCTAAAGATTATTTTATTTATTCTTTAGAGTGGACCAAAGATAAGCTAACCTGGAAAATTAATGATGTTGTTTTATACGAACAAACAACGGGAATTCCTGAAGAACCAATGTATATTGTATTAAGTTCAGGTATAAGTCAGGAAGGTAACCCGGCGGTTCCGTGTAACATGGAGATTGATTGGGTAAGAGCTTATAAAAAGAATGAGTAGATAATTATTATTCTTCTATTTCTTCAAGTTTCTTTTGTATTCTAACTAAAGCTTCTTCTAAGGTTTCATCAGGGCATATATAATTATATTCTCCCCAGAACTGATGATCATATTGAAAGTTTTCATCAATAAAAACATTACTTGTAGAAATAGTTTCAATTCTTTTAAATCGTTTAACATCAACAGTATCAATATTATTAGCTGCAAATTCGAATATGGTTTTAAAATCAGTGGAAAATAACTTTCTTTTATATTTAACCTTAAACTCTAATTCGCCTCTGACAAGGTTTATAAAATATTTATTATTTATTTTTCTGTAATTTATAAGATATTTAACAACAGTTGGTTTAACACGTGTACCAAAAGCTTTTTTTACAATCAGGCTACTTCCTAATTTCTCTAAAGCTTCAGCCGTAATATTAAACTCAACAGCAACAATCGCTAAACGATCTGTATTTATATAAATATTCCCTTCAAATGAATTGTCTTCAAGATAAAATCTTGGTTTAAAGCTTATTACGTAAGCCGAGCTGTTATCGAAATTTACAATTTCTATTATGTTGTAATTAAAATAATGGAAGGATTCTTCTGTTAAAAAATAAGAAGGATTTTTTATAAGATCGAGATAAAGACTTGCATACAATCCTCCCTTTAGTTTTAACGAAACCGTATCGGCTTGCGAAAAATATTCGTTTTTTCGATTTTTCAACAATTTAATTTGATCTGAATATAAACCTAAATAAGGACTTTTATAAACCTCAAGAACAGCTTCTGTTATTGAAGCCAGTTCATTTTTGTTTGTTACAATCTCCCTGTAAAAGGATGTTATATAATAAGGATCTGTATAATAGTTATCTTTAATTTTGTCAATTGCTTGTCCCAAAATAATTTCAGCATTATTACTCCTGATAATAACCTCCTGAATTTGAAAACGATCTTGTTTTAAGTAAATTTTATTTTTGTAAAAGGATAATTGATTGATAGGTATATATGTATTCTTGTACCCTATATATGAAACCGCCAGTGTATCTAATAAATTGTTATATGATATTTTCAAATTAAAATGACCCCGATCATTAGAGACTGTCCCAATACTTTTTCCTAAAAGTGATATATTAGCAAATGCAAGTGGCTCTCCGGATTCTCTGTCATATATACTTCCAATTATTTGCAAAAAGCTTTTGCTCTCTGTTATTCCATTTCTAGATGCTAATGCTAAATTATATATTAAATTCTTTTTGCGAATTACAATTTGTTTGTCTACAACATAGAACGTTAGTGTTGTGTCATTCAGAAGATTCGATAAAAGATTTTTTAGTACTATTTCTTCGTAGTTAACCTTAATTTCATTCTCCGATGCTATTAAGTCAGAATTATATGAAAATTCATAACCAACAATATCTCCAATTTCATTTAGTCCTTCGTAAAGAGATATGCTACGTGTTTTATATGTAATTACACTATCTAAAATAGAATTAGTTTGAGAAAAAGTTTGTAAAGGTCTAAAAACAAATACCATGACTCCTATTAAAAGAATCATGGTATTTATAATATTACGCTTTTTGTTAATCATAAATTACTGCATATAAAAGAAATTTAATATACAGATAATTTTGAAATTAACTATCATGTTTTACAAGATAAATTTGATCATCAGTGCTTTCAATTTTTAAATTAAAAGTCAAGCAAATAACATTTAAAATAGAATCAATATCCTGATCCTTGAATATGGACGTATATCTTAACTCTAACACGTCCGGATTCTTGCATTCTATCTTAGTTTTGTAAACTTTATTTAAAGTTTTAATTACCATTTCTAAATTATCTTCGTGAAATACAATTTCTTTAGTTTTCCATGCAACTATATTCTGATCATTATTTTTTGTTTTGGTAAGCTTTTCTGTGCTTAAAACTCCTATATCACCAGGGTTTATTAAGATTTTTTCGTCACCGTTTTTCATTCTGGATAGCTGAACCAAGACTGCGATGATAAACACAGAAAATGGTC
>JAUVUS010000462.1 GCA_030600865.1 Bacteroidales bacterium
GAAGTTAATAAGGGATGTAAAAAGAGCATACCCCTATGCAATATATGCCAAAAATAAGCTTGATCAAATGGAACATGAGTTTCAAAATCTTACTACGGAAAAAGAGAGAAAGAAGTATGTAAAGACTGTTGAAAAGCAATTGATGGATGAGTTTGGTAAAGAACTAAAGAAACTCACTATTACACAAGGAAGGATTTTGCTTAAACTTATCGATAGAGAAACAGGAAATACTTCCTATGAATTATTAAAAGAATTAAGGGGGACAATTTCAGCTGTATTTTGGCAAACTATAGCTCGTCTTTTTGGATCTGATTTAAAATCGCAGTATGATCCACAAGGTGATGATTTTCTGGTTGAACGTGTTGTAAGACTTATTGAAACAGGACAAATCAAGTTAGACCATAAAGTAATGGAAAGACTAAAAATGTCATACTGATACTTTCCAATATGACATTTTATGTTTGAATATTTAAAATTACCTTAGGCTAAATTCAAAATAGCTTTTACAATATTATTTGCACCATCTCCAATTTGACTAATATTTGCATCTAGCATATAACAAGGTGTAGTAACAATTTTGTGATTCTCATCAATTATAACTTCTCCATGTGTGGTGTCCTTATGCTTTGCACCCATACTTTTTATTGCATCTGCTGTGTTTTTATCCTGACCAATAGTAAGTTCAACATTGCCTAATATTTTTGCTAATAGAACAGGTGCTATACAAAGGGCACCTACAGGCTTTTTCTGTTCAATCATACTTCTGATTGCTTTTTCAACATCCAGGTTAACGGTACAGTCTACTCCATCAAAAGCAAAAGAACAAAGATTTTTAGCCACACCAAAACCTCCGGGGAAAATTAAAGCATCAAAATCAGAAGCTTTAAATTTTGCTAAATCAGTTATCTTACCCCGGGCAATTCGAGCAGCTTCGATCATAACATTCCTTTTTTCCGGCATTTCTTCTCCTGTAATATGATTTATTACATGATGCTGATCGATATTTGGAGCAAAAATTTCATAAGTGGCTCCATTTTTTTCGATTGAATATAATGTAAGTGTTGCCTCGTGGATTTCTGCTCCATCAAAGACTCCGTTTCCTGCTAAAACAACGGCTAATTTTTTCATGATATGGTTGTTTTTAGTTTATAGATATAATTTTGATATTTTATTGATTTATTGTAAATATAAATCTATTTTGCATTGATTTCAAGTCAGGAATGCAATGAAAAGAACATTTATAGCTATTAAAACTCCAATATCAAAGCAAACTGCTGAGTTTATTCAAGATATTAAGTTTGCTCTAAAAGATGAGAAAATAAAGTGGGTAGAAGATTGGAATTTACATATTACTTTATTTTTTATTGGCGATATCGATGAAAACATTATTGATGAAATTAGTAATAAATTAACCGATAATCTTGGGGAAATTAAATCGTTTAATCTGATTTGTAAAGGAGTGGGTGTTTTTAAAAATATTTATAAGCCAAAAGTTCTATGGTTTGGAATCAGACAATCAGAAAATCTCACGAATCTAAAATTAGCAGTTGATAAAGTTATAAGTTCGTTAGGATTTACGATTGAAGAAAGAGATTTTAAGCCTCATCTAACTATTGGTAGGGTAAAATTCATTAAGAACAAGGATGAAATCAAAGATGTACTTGAAAAATACAAGGAAGTTGAGATTCAAAATTTTAGTATTAATGAAGTAATATTTTATGAAAGCAAACTTACACCTAAAGGACCTGTATATGAAGTATTAAAAAAGTTTCCTTTAAATTATCTGCGTGATTCATAAATTCAAAAATATCGAATATCGATTAACGAATGACGAATAATGAAATGTTTCATATTCTCCATGTTTTGGTATTTGCATTAAAAAATAGATTTTTGACTTAAATTGCTGATTTTATGCAATTAACATAAATCGAGATTGTTTCTTAATTTATTAAGGATGACAATAGATTTAATTCTACATTCAATATTCAGTGTTCGATATTCATTATTTAACTATCCCTAAATAGAGTTGACCGATTAATGTTTATTTTAGATTTGTTTGCAGTTTTGTGCTATGGTAAGAATAACTCAGGCTAAATATGTCTTCCTTTTAGTATTATTAAAATGGTGTAAATCATTATTTTAAAATCAACGTATACCGACATATTTTCAATATAAAGAATATCATACTTAAGACGGGTTATCATTTGTTCAACATTTTCAGCATATCCATATTTAACCTGGCCCCAGGAAGTAATGCCCGGTTTAATTTTCTGTAGATGTAAGTAATGAGGAGCTTTCTCTATGATTTGATCAATGTAATATTTTCTTTCAGGTCTCGGTCCAACCAATGACATATCACCTTTTAAAACGTTATAAAAATTTGGTAATTCATCAAGTTTGGCTTTTCGCATAAACTTCCCAAAAGGAGTAATCCTGTTATCGCTTTTTGAAGATAGAGCAGGACCATTTTTTTCAGCATCGGTATACATTGATCTGAATTTGTACAATGTAAAAGGTTTTCCAAATTGTCCAATTCGTTCATGACTGTAAAATACAGGTCC
>JAUVUS010000253.1 GCA_030600865.1 Bacteroidales bacterium
AGAAGGTGAGGAGTGAAATGCAAGCCTGCCGTTGGCGCAGCTACGGCCCCGGTATTTTTCGCATAAATCGTTTGAAAACGCTCACGGTCTTCTGGTTCTGCTTTTCGATCTATTGTTTTGGGTAGAGGAGTTTCACCGAGTTGGTCTATAACCTGATTAAACTCTTCATTAGTGCCATCAAACAAAAACCTGATTGTTCTGCCTCGGGAGGTGGTATTGTCAATTACCTCTGCTACTAAGTCACCTTCACCAAAATACAATTTATTACCAACACGAATTTTACGAGCAGGATCAACTAAAACATCCCATAATCGTTGTTCTTGATTTAATTCTCTTAAAAGGAAAACTTCAATCTTAGCTCCTGTTTTTTCTTTGTTACCATATAATCGAGCAGGAAAAACTTTAGTGTTATTAAATACCATAACATCCTGATCATTAACATAATTAACAATATCTTTAAAAACTTTATGCTCAATCTTCCCTGTTTCTTTATGTACTACCAAAAGGCGGGATTCATCTCTATTCTCTACTGGAAATTTGGCAACAAGTTCTTTTGGAAGATTAAATTTAAACTGAGATAATTTCATTAATTTAAACTATTTAAAAGGTTATACTTAAGTGACCTGCTTATACGTAGCAATGTCTAATTGGTTACAAATTTGATAAAAGAATTTCTAACTCTTCTATTGTGATAGAGGAGTCAATTTTATACTCCCCTATTCGAGTTCTGATTAATTTTACTAAATGTCCTCCACTATTTAATTTTTTCCCAATATCATATGCTAAAGAGCGAATATATGTTCCCTTACTGCATACAATTTTTATTGTAATTAAAGGCATTTGATAGTTTAACAACTCAACTTCATATATAGTGATTTTATTTGCTTTTAATTCTACTTCTTCACCTTTACGAGCATACTCATATGCTCTTTTCCCATTGATATTCTTAGCAGAATAAACAGGAGGAATCTGATCTTGTTCACCAATAAAAGATTTTAATGCATTTTTTACTAAATCTTCGTTTATATGATCTGTTGGAAATGTATTGTCGTAATCTGTTTCAAGATCATATGAAGGAGTTGTTTTCCCAAGTTCAATTGTGGCTATATATTCTTTCTCATCGGCCATTAACTGATTTACCTTTTTCGTAGCCTTTCCTGTACAAATAAGTACCAAGCCTTCCGCTAATGGATCGAGAGTTCCTGCATGTCCTACTTTAAAATTTTTAAATCTAATATCTAAAGTCTGTCGCAGTTTTTTGACAATCTGATTCTTAACTTTTTTTACAACATCAAAAGATGTCCATTCATAAGGTTTATTTATTGGAATAATTACCCCTGACTGGAAATCTTCAATCTTATTTATGTCTAATTTCACAATAAATTAAAATCTTAACATGAAAAAATTATTGCTACTATACCAACAATAAAACAGTATGCTGCAAAATAAGTTAGCTTACTTCTTTTAACTATTTGTATCATCCATGTACACGCAAGGAGTCCTGTAAGAAAAGAAGCTGCAAATCCAATTGATAGTGGAGCTATATCTATAGAGCTTGATATTATTTCTCCACTTAATATGTCTTTAGCCATTTTTCCAAGTATTAGAGGAACTACCATCAAAAAAGAAAAACGAGCAGCTTTAGCTCTATCAATACCTAATAATACCGAAGTAGAGATAGTTGCTCCAGATCGTGAAACACCAGGTAAAATGGCTATAGCTTGAGCAATCCCAATTATTATTGCATGCCCATAGCCAACGTTTTTGGTAGTATTTTTAGCCTTATCGGCAAAATAGAGAAGGATAGCTGTTACAATTAGCATAGTACCAACCAAAACAATTTGTTTGTCAAACAATTGTTCAATTTCCGATTCTAGTAGAACACCAACAAATACAGCAGGTATCATGGATGCAACAATCTTTAACGAAAAAATAAATTCATCGTTCCATCTAAATTGAAAAAGTCCTTTGAAAATTTCTGCAATATCTTTACGAAAAATAACAATAGTACTTAAAGCAGTTGCTGCGTGTAAAACTACGGTCATTAGCATACTTTCTTCAGGTGCAGAATTGTCACCAAATATTACTTTAGTTATCTCTAAATGCCCACTACTACTAACAGGCAAAAATTCTGTTAATCCTTGAACTAACCCAAGGATTAATGCTTCCAACCAATTCATAAAATCTAATTAAAATTTATTTTTCTTCGATTTCTTTAGGCTTTTTCATTATGGCATAAATCTCAAAAAGAAAGCCGAAAAGAACAATAATCGGAGCGAGAGTAATACGCCTGAAGCTAAAAATTTCCTCATTGAATTCATTTGGGTTTTCTGCCTTCCCTCCAATCATAAGAATGAAACCAAATATAATAATGGCAAAACCAATAATTAAAAGAATATAATTTTCTCTTCCAAGAGCAAATTCTACTATCTTTTCTTCCGGTTTATTTTTCTTTGACATTTGATCAATATTTTAATTAATAATATAATTTATCAACTTTCATTCTCAGATACTTAGATACTGCAAGAAATGTAGATATCCAGTTAATTACAACACCAAACACAAGAACACTAAGAAAAAGTATTCCTATAATTTCGATATCTTTAAAACTAATAATATCGCTGAATTCTTGTTGAGCAGCATATAATATTCCTGCTAAAAATCCCATTGCCAATACAGCAGCAAATATTCCATTTCCGGCACTTCGATACAAAAATGGCTTGCGAATAAACCCGCGGGTAGCTCCAACCAATTGCATTGTGTTAATAATAAATCGTTTTGAATAAACTGACAATCGAATTGTGCTGTTAATTAATGTAATTGCAACTAATGATAACAATCCACTAAAAACTAAAATAATCAAACTTATTTTTCGAATATTTTCATTAACTAAAGTAACCAATGATTTTTGGTAAAAAACTTCCTTAATTTGCTCGTATTGTTGAAAATCTTTTTCAATTAATTTAATACTATCTGTATTTGCATAATTTGCATATAAATGAACTTCAATAGAAGCTAATAAGGGATTAAACCCTAAAAACTCAATAAAATCTTCTCCCAAATCCTGTTTAAGTTCCTCGGCCGCTTCTTCTTTTGTAATATATTTCGTTGATTTAACATATTCGGAAGCATCAAGGCTTTTCTGTAATAAGATTATGTCAACTTCCTTTATATTTTCTTTTAAGATTACTGAAAAACCAATATTCTCTTTTACATAATCGGACAAACGCTTTGCATTTAAAACCAACAAACCCAACATTCCTAACATAAACAAAACCAAAGAAATGCTAATTATGGATGTTATATAAGAACTCCTTAATCTGCGTCTGGTTATGTTTGCTTCTTTTTTACTCATAAGGGTTTAAAATAATCGTGCAAAGATACAAATAAATAATTGTCTCTTAATAAACTAATCTCAATAACGATACAATTTATTCATTATTCTTTTTGTACATAACTAATGCCTCACGTCCAAAAACAAGAGCCAAAAACATAAGTAATATTATTGAACTCACTAAAGAAACTTTATTCCCTAAATAATATGATTTTGGTTCAAACTTGAACTCTATTATATGATTCCCCTCGGGAATAACCATAGCTCTTAAAACATAATTTACCCTGAAATGATCAGTATGTTGTCCATCAATAAATGCATTCCAGCCTTTAGGATAATAAATCTCTGAAAAAACTACCAACTCTTCCTCATTACAGTTAGCAGAATAAACCAAATGATTCGGTTTATAAGAATCAAGTTTAATGAAAGATATGGTATCCTTTGTAAAATCTTTCCCTTGAACATATTCTTCAAATCGCTGATCAATGATAGCTTCACGAGAAGGAGTAAACTCACTTAAAGCTTTTATTTCACCATCGGCATCCGGCACAATTATATAATCCTCAACAAACCATGCATTACCTATATGTTCCGGATTATACTGGGCAACCGGCTGTCGGTTATTATCAGAAACTATGAAATACTTCGTGTTAAGCATATTAAGGACATCCATATTGTTTTTCGCAATCTGATGCTCAATTAATTCCTGGTAGCGCTTTAATTTTGCTCCATGATAACCTCCAATCGACTTGTGAAAGTACGATGTGCTTGCATCACTAAATGCATTAAGGGTCAAGGTCAAGTTATATACCCTGAAATTAGGATCTTTATCCTGAAGAATATATTTATCTGCCTGTGTCATTTGAAAAGGCTCACGAGCCTGACGCTTGCTTACAAAGTTGTCATCGTTTAAATATCGTTTGTCCACTCCCCATAAATCTATCAAAATCAAAGTTCCCAAAATTATTAGAAATGCATTTATCTTAATTTTTTTTATAATAAATAGATAAATAATAAAAGCTGTAGCAGAAATAAAAAATATACTTCTCAGAACATCTTGTTTAAAAATCCCTATTCGAGCATTTGCAATTTCATCTTTCAAATCTCTTATCTGCATTAAAGCATTAGTATTGTTTTTATAGTTTTCTAATAGCTTGTCAAATTGCACTAGCTCGGCATTATTGAAAAAACCAAACCAAACAGAAGGCATAATATAGAAAAGCAAAAGAATTCCGGTTACACTTAATGAAACATATATGAATTGTTTTTTATTAATTTCATTTTTGAGCAGCTTGTTTACAAATAAAAACCCTAATAAAGGAAAGGATAACTGGACAAGGATTAACATCATTTTAGTATCCCGAAACTTATCATAAAGAGGCACGTGCTCTATGAACCAATCAACTAAGCTGCCATATTTCCATGATAATATAATAGCCAACAAAGAAACGGCAAATAATGCCCATTTAAATTTATCTTTTACAAGAAACATCCCAAGTACAAATAACAAAAAGATACTTGCTCCAAA